>DNPC01000725.1 GCA_003501565.1 Planctomycetaceae bacterium
GTCCAGCTGAAGATGACTGCGCGCGAGGTTGGCGAGGGTGGTACGGGCATCGAAGTTCACTTCATCAACTCCGGCAGTGGTACCGAAGAGGTGACGGTAAGCGGCCGTGAGGTCACCGTTGATCTGGCGCGGCCGGACATTACCGCTGCCGAAGTCGTGTCGCTGCTCCGCAATTCGTCTGCCGCATCCGATCTATTCTCCGTCGACTACGAACCAGGTAGCGATCCAAGCACCGTAGTTGGCGATACGAACCTGTCTTTCTCGCCTGCTGTGTTGGTCGGATTGGGATCGTCCTTTAGTACCGCGATGGACCTCGGCGTTATAGGCTCTAGTTCAGAAGAGCTGACCAGTTTGGTGCTGTCCAGCGCTATCGACCCGGAACAATTCATCCTCGACCTACCTGGTGCTAGTGATGACCCAGGTCACCGACAGCTCCCGCAGAACAATCCGTTCTCGTTCGAAAACCACGTGAATGACGATTTCGGCGCTGATGCAGTCGATGGTATTACGACGATCTACTACAACTTCCGCGACGTATACGCCACCGATCTTAGCGGCAACGCGTTGGCAAATGCCATCGATCCCGAGCAGCGCGAGCGTGCCCGAGAAGTCCTTAGTCTGTGGGCAAACTATATCGGGGTGCAGTTCGTCGAAACCGAGGATCTGGGACTCACCATTGCCACCGGGACATTCGGCAGTCTAACGGCGATTCCCGATACACGAGTCATCAACGGCGCGACCGGGAATTTTGCCGCCAGAATCGATCCCGAATTTGAAAATCCATTGGTAGTCATGAGTGCTGCCGAGGACTGGGATTCCGAATACGGGCAAAACTACACTCGCGTGCTCGCCGCGGCAGTCGGTATGACGCTCGGCCTTGAGCACGCTGGCGATTTGCCAGAAACCACATTGTTGCGTCTAGACCCAACATTCTTGTCGGGTTCTGAGCCACTGATCGACGCCAACGACAATCCGCTCAACGCCAGTGATGAGCGCTACGAGCCAATCGTTCCGGGCAATCAGGACATCTTGCACGGTCGTTTCTTGCACCGCCAAGACAGTACGGACATCGATCTGTATCGTTTCGAAGTTGACTTCGGCGGGGACGATCGCGTTGGCGTTTTCACAGCTGAAACTTACGCACAGCGTCTACCGAACAGCAGTCCACTGAACACCCACTTGGAACTATTCCGCGAGGTCCAAGCAACGGCGACCAGTTCATTTGGAGCTGGCAACACGCTTCAGGTTGAGTTTGAGGCTGTAAAACCGGGTGCGGAAGGCAACTCGCTACAAATCTTCCTCACACAGACCGACCGTGGCGATGGCAGCAAACCAACGTTGATGGTCTTCCCGAACGCAATCAGCATCGATCTGAACTCGACGCCCGGCGCTGAAAGCACCGTACAGGACATTATTGACGTCATCAATTCTTCGCCAGCTGCATCGCAACTCGTGCGTGTCCAATTGGCCGAAGGCGACGCGTCGACAAAAGTTGGTGCTAATCTCCTGACACAGAACCCAATTATTTTGGGTGGTGGCCGTGTTGAGCTTGTTTCTCAAAACGACGACTACTTCAGCTCGGATTCGATCGTAAAACAATCACTCACAACTGGGGTGTACTACATCGGCGTCTCTGCTAGCGGCAACGATACGTACAACGGTGCTGTCGAAGGCACCGGCTTCGGAGGTGATTCACAAGGCGACTACGAACTGCGAGTCAATTTCCGGGCGGCGGTCGATACCGCTGACGCCATCCAAGACATTGACTTCGACAGCTCAGCCGCTGTTGGGCTCGATGGTGACGGAGATGGACAGCCAGGTGGCAACTTTGATTTCTGGTTCCAAACACGTCCACTCAATCGAACACTTAGCTTCAACGCCGGTGCCACTCCCACACTGGAAGGCCAGACAATTTCGCTGACCGGTGCGAATGGCGTCACTCGAACATTTGAATTCAGCTCCGATCCGTTCATTAGCCCCGGCCGTATTCGCATTGCGTACGGGCCGTCTGCCACCGCTGGCGATCTCGCCAACGCCCTGGCTGCTGCAATCGTCTCGCGTCCTGAGCTTGGGATTGCCGCGACTGCCAATGGTATAGAGCTGACACTGGTCGGTGAACAATCCGTTGCTCTTGGAACTGGCCTTCGCAACATCGACGTGCAGGGACGGACGATCTTTGTCGACAAAGCGGCCGGACCGAGTGCCGATGGGTCGCTAGCGAATCCCTTCAATAACATCTCCGCCTTAGGTGTGCCTAATGCCTTCGGAGCCGCGCATCCCGGTGATATCGTTCGTATCGTCGGTAATGGCGGCGTAGACGGGCTGCTGGCAACACCAGACGACAACTTCGCCTATGAGATTGGGGCCGGGCTGCTGGCTGGCACCACGCTCGAAGATGGCGCTAGCATGGAAATCCCACAGGGCGTCACGACGATGATTGACGCGGGTGCAGTGTTCAAGCTGCGTCGCGCTCGAATCGGCGTGGGCAGCTCGAACCTCAACATCGATCGAAGCGGAGCCGTCCTGCAAGTGTTGGGCGCACCACTATTGATTGACCAGGAAGGCAACGCCCTTCGCGCACCGGACGGCAGCGCAGCTAGCGGTAATGTGTTCTTTACCTCTTGGCTAGATGAAAGCCTGGGACTTGATAACTATGCCCCAAGTACGACTCCTACGCCAGGCGACTGGGGTGGTATCTCCTACCGCCGTGACGTGGATTCGTCCGCAGGCCGTCGCGACCTAGAAAACGAAGGTATCTTCCTACAACGCGTCAGCCACGCCGACATCCGATACGGTGGTGGTACCGTCATTATCGATGCCGTCCAACAGACCGTGAATCCGATTCAAATGTTGGAAACGCGGCCAACGATCACGGACAATATCATCCGAGGTAGTTCGAACGCTGCCATGAGCGCGTTGCCGAACAGCTTCGAAGAAACCAATTTCCACGAACCACGGTTCCAGGGCGATGGCGCCTTCACTGCCGACTACGAGCGAGTAGGCCCCGAAATCCGACGCAATATATTGCTCGGCAACTCGGTGAACGGTCTGTTCATACGCGTAGATACCCCCGCGGATGGATCCACACAGACTCTGACCGTACCCGGACGGCTGGACGATATCGACATCGTGCACCTGATCACGGAGAACATCGAAGTAACCGGTGCAGCCGGTGGTGCTCTCCTGGATAGCACCACACCTCCGATGGAACTCGTGTCCGCCAGTGTAAGCGTTGGTGGTACGATTTCACCGGGAATTTACAACTACAAACTAACGTTTGTGGATGTCAACGGGTACGAGAGTGTCCCGTCAAATGCCACTTCGAATGTGGAATTGCTAGCAGGCCAAGATGCCGTCAACATCGCTGGCCTGCCGTCTGCGTCTGGCGATTTCGTTGTGCGACGCTTGTATCGCAGCGATTCTAGCGGCAGCGGTCCATACACGCTGATCGCCAATCTCGACAAATCTACGTCAACCTACTTCGACAACGGAGTCACTCTGGGCGGAACGCTGGCTCGAGATCGATCCGACGTCTCCAACGTCATCCTCACACCTGGCAATGTTGAGTCGCTAGCTGCCGGTTCGTACCGCTACCGAGTCGTCAACGTTGACGGAGGTGGACGCGAAGGCCTTGCGTCGAACCCAACAGAATTAGTCGATCTGGCCGCTGATGGTGACGTTACGCTGCGGAATCTGCCGCTTACGCTCGACGGTTACTCCGGTCGCCGGATCTACCGAAGTGCCGATGGTGGTGTCGGGCCTTGGACGTTGGTCGGCGAACTGCCCAACAGCACCTCTAGCACCACCACAGTGTTCTTTGACGATGGTTCCGATCTAGGTGTTTCGCTTTCACCGGAAAGCCTGGGCGTTCAGCGCCCACGGCTCAGCGCCTCACTGGTCGTTGACCCCGGTTCGGTAATCAAACTTGAAAGCGCGCGGATCGAAGCGACGTTTGGTGCGAACATCATCGCTGAAGGGCAAGATGGCCTTCCAATCGTCTTCACTAGCCGCATGGACGACACCGTAGGCGCTGGCGGAACGTTTGATACCAACAACAATGGCGATAGCAACATGCCGTCGCCACGGGACTGGGGTGGCATTTACATGGCCCCCACATCATCACTCAGCATTGACCACGCTCGCATCGCCTATGGTGGAGGTGTTACCAAGCTGGAAGGCACCTTCCGAGCCTTTAACACGATCGAGTTGCACCAGGCTGACGCCCGAATTGCCAACACTCTATTCGAGAACAATGCCGACGGTTTTGGCGGCCAAGGACCGGGAACTCGGTTCGGCCGACTGAGCAATGCGCAAAGCACGATTTTTGTCCGTGGTTCGCAGCCAACGATTCTGAACAACACGTTCCGGAACAATATTGGCAGTGCCATTGAGATCGACGTCAATAGCATGATCGACGATCTCAATCCGGACCGCGGCCGTCAGACTGGACAAGCTGATCGCGACGATTCGTTGATTACCAATCGCGGCCCACTGCTGAGAGGCAACCGTTTCGAGAACAACACGCTGAACGGACTGGAAATTCGTGCCAACGAAATCCTGACAACTGCCAGTGTTTGGGACGACACGGATATCGTCCACGTCGTTACCGAAGGCATCTTTACCGAGAATGTGCAGCATGAGGGCGGTTTGCGTCTGCAGAGTGCGCCTAAAGAGTCGTTGGTCGTCAAGTTCTACGGCTATGGGTCAAACTTCAACGACAACATCGGTGCTGGCTTGACATCGTATGGTGACCTATTCACCGGCACCGACCGCGTGGGCGGTACGATGCAGATCGTAGGCCAGCCTGGTTTCCCAGTCATTTTGACCAGCTTACGGGATGACACCGTTGGTGCTGGCTTGATGCCTGACGGTACGCCACAAACCGACACCAACAACGACGGTATTGGAAGCATCCCGCAGTCGGCTGACTGGCGTGGTTTGTTCTTCGACCAATACTCAAACGACCGCAACGTGGCACTAGTTCTAGAAACCGAGGACATTGCTGCGGCCGCTCCGGGACCGAACGGAACGCCACTTTCATCGCAAGTTCTGGGCGACCTGGCGGCAACACCAGCTGGAAGCAGTGAAAACCGGCAGTTGGGCTTTGTCGTTGAAGGCGTGTTGAGCCAGAGTGCGGATGTTGACGTCTACAGTTTCTCCGCGACGGCCGGAACTGAAGTATGGCTGGACGTTGACCACACTGCCAGCAATCTCGACTTGGTCCTAGAAGTCCTCGACGCCAACGGACGCGTTTTAGCGCGTAGCGACAATAGCACCGCGGAAGCCAACGATCCTGGACTACTATTTGTCGCACCAGAGATTGCTGCCAACAGTGTGAACCCTCTGACCGTTCATGAATCAATCGCGCGGCGTACTGCTGCCGGTGAAATTAAAGACGATGGAACGACCAACCCGCTCGACCCTGGACTTCGAATGCGATTGCCAGGTTCTCCTGGAAGTCGCTCGTCGTTCTACTTCCGCGTGCGAAGTGCTGGCACCAACATTGACGATGTGACCGCCGGTTTGACCAGTGGTTCGTATCAGGTCCAGGTGCGTCTGCAAGAAGCCCAGGAGTTTGCCGGTTCAACGGTCAACTACGCTGACATTCGCTACGCGATGAATGGCGTCCACACCGTTGGCTTGCCAAGTGAGTCTCCGTTGATTGGCGAAGCACAAGAAGACGAGAGTGTCCGCAACGGAAGTTTGTATGCAAGTAACGACGTTGCTCAAGGCAATGGAAGATCGCCGTTTTTCGGCGGCTTCTTCGGAACTATTGATCGACAGGTCGGCAATCGTCCTCAGTACCTTGGCAATATTCTCGAAACCGCGAAGGGTGGAGTTAGTGTTGCTGGCGAATTGTCAAGCGCGACAGACCTTGACTTCTACATGATCGAAGTGACGCAAGAAGACATAATTGCCGGAGCAGGCGGCTATGCTTCAATGGTCTTTGATATCGATTATGCAGATGGGTTGAACCGACCAGATACCTCAATCAATATTTTCAAGCAAGAAGCATCTGACAACCCATTCTTCTTCTTCGATGACTTCCAGTACCGCCTGGTCTATACGTCCGAGTCCAGCAATATCGCCGATGATCAAGGTCGACCGCTTTCCGGCTCGGACATGGAAGACCTTTCGCGTGGATCTATGGGGAATCGCGACGCGTATATCGGCCCAGTAGCGCTAGAACAAGGGACCTATTTAGTAGGTATTTCGTCAGCCGCATATCGCCCACGAACACTTGAGCTGTATCCGTTTGGCATCGAACCAATCAATTCAATTCGCCGAATTGTCGACGAAAACTTTAGCGCTGGTGTTACCACCGCAGAACCACCTGTCGTGCAGAATTTCTTGCCTGAACGGACGCTCGGAGCGGATCTGGAGACGGTTTCAGAAACATTCGACCTTGGCAACTATTCGACCGAAGATGGGGCAAACATCTACCTGGCGTACGACTTAGGCTTTGGTGAAACCTACGAAGTCTTCGTTAGAGAAGCCGATGGGACCGAGACTTTAATTGCATCTTCGGCGAATCTGGCGAACATCACGAACCTGCCGTTGGGAGCAAATTCCGTAAAGGTCCCACTAGATGGATTCACCTATGACTTCGCGGGGCAAGACGGATTGGCACTCGTGTTCCGGGGAAGTGATGCCGGAACGCAGATCAGCAACCTGATAATTGGTTTTGACGAACGTGGTGAAGCGCTCGATGTGCCTAATGAGCCGGGTCTGCTCAACTTCGCATTCCTAGGACAGAACCAAACAGCGTCTACCCGCACGTTCTCGCTCGCAAGCTACGACTTTACCACGGACCCAGATTTCGAGTTTAACTACGAAATAACGGATGGGATCCTTGACGTCTTTGTGCAGGGAATCAGAGTTGCAACCTCAGATGCCAATGCTGCCGGTCCAGGTGAAGTAGTTCTTATTGCGGGAGCCCCGGAAGAGGCAACTGTCGACATCGGGTTCTTAGCTGGCCAAGACAATCTCCAAATCGATTTCGTAACGCGCGACAACGATCCAACCGCCGTTACGATTTCCAATGTGCGAATCGCCTTAGCGGATGGTTCCAGGGTACTCAGTGGTGAACCGAACCCCACATACGTTCGAGTCCCCGTCTCGTCAGATACGGTCACCAGCGGGAAGTATCAGCTGGAAGTACGTCTGGCCGAAAATTACTTCGTGTCGGATCCGTTCGGCGGTGCTCCTTTGCTCACACAGACGTTCGACACCAATGATCGGATGGTTGTGCAGCATACCCTCACGGCTCCGGCTGGAGCCGATATCACCTCGGGGGATTCGTTCTCGATATCCGATGGCGGCACGCCCGTAGTATTTGAGTTTACGACAACCGGTTCGGTAACACCGGGTAACGTCCCTCTCGTTTTCACTCCGGCCGACGCTGCTTTCGTAATAGCTCGGACTATTCGCGACGCAATCAATAACTCCGGTGTTCAATCGCGATTGTCGATACAGGCGGCAACAAGTAGCGGAGAGGCATCTGGAAGCACAGGCACCGATGAACGCATCAATCTGTTTGGAAATGCGACCTTCGAATCCTTGACCGTGGCTAATCCCGCAGGTGAAGTCACAGCCGAACTATTCGGGGGTTCATCCGACCAGAACATCGTACGTCAGCAAAGTCAGTTTAGCGTCACGAATAGCTTTATCCGTGAATCACGAGATTATGGAATCTGGAGTGAACCGGCAGCGCGCGAACTCGATCCGCGTGATGTGAATTTCGATCCATTCTTTGGTGGATTCCCTGAGCTGCAAGACAAGCCAAATCTTGTTGGCACGCAGGCAATGCGCAACTTGCCCGTAGCGAACGATGGTGTTCAAGGCGGGCTTTTGCCAGGATTGCTCGTAGAGAATAACGTCCTCGAAGAAGGTGGCTTGGGCGGTGTAATGGTCCAGGGCGAAACGCCGATTTGGATGCTATCGCCGCAGTTGATCCCTTACTTCCTGGCGCCGGGCGGCGATCCTACTACGGCTTCGGCGGACCACATCCCTACCGTAAACAACAGTGGTCCCAATCCGCCTCCTTCGCACTTTGGACACTATGTTGATGATGGTGACTTGCTAGTCGTCGATGCGGATCGAACGCGGCTCAATTTTGAGTTTGAGGACCTAGCTGGCGGTGCTACAGGAAACCCGGTAGCAGGTAGCGGAACCGTCGAAGGAGATGGCTACGCGGAAAGTAGCAGCGTTGCTTGGTATCGGGATACCGGTGGCGCATTCTACGACAGACTGACTGGTGGCAACCTGCAGCCGTTTGCGACAAGTGGCTTGGAAACGGTTCATGCCCTGCGTGACTCCATACTGGGAAGTATTCTTGTCACGAATGGCACCACGCAGACGATCACTGCGACCGTTGCGGAAAGCCTGCTCGGACCGGACCCCAATGCTGTTGATTCGCTTGCGTTCAACTATCCGATCTACTTTAACCGACCGGCACTCTACCTCGAGGGAGTTACGAACCTACAGTGGCTCGATACTCCTGGCGGCCAGGCGCAACCTTATGACATCCGTCAACTCGATTTGGGCGAATCGCCACAACCTCATGCACGCATCGTTAACAACACGATCGTAGGTGCTGACGGACGCGCAAGCTTCAACGGTGAATCCGCTGTCGACGAATCGAACGATACGATTGGTGAGGCTACGCAGACGTGGCAAGGTACTGCGCAGAATCCTCAGTTCTACAGTGAAGTCGGCGTGATCGGTGATGGCGGCCAGCCAGGCCCCACCGGTGCAACAAACGCCTTCGAGCTGCCGAATGTGAGCCCAGGCGGTGGATCCACCGGCAGTGGACCGGGCGATCCAAGTTTCTCGTCTGACCGATTCCTGATGAGCTTTGAGCCGGGCATCTCTGAGGCCCGCAAGAGTCAGATTTTGGACAGCCACGGCCTGACCGTCATCAAAGACTTTACCTTCGCGGGTTCGACACTTGTTGGCACTCAGCCTGGTGACAACCTTTCCAGCAAGATTTCCCAGCTGGGGCAAATGTCGGAAGTCGCCTACGCCGAACCAGATTACCTGTACGAGTTTGAGCGAACACCGAACGACCCGCGGTACGACGAACAATGGCATTACCACAACACCGGACAGACCGGTGGTACGGTCGACGCTGATATCGACCTGCCAGAAGCATGGGATCAGTTCGTCGGTAGTGAAGAAGTGGTTATTGCCGTGCTGGACTCCGGTGTCGACTACACGCACCCCGACCTAGCACCGAACATGTGGCGGAACCCGGGAGAGATCCCAGGTGATGGTGTGGACAATGACGGTAACGGTTACATCGATGATGTATTCGGCCTAGATACCGGCAGTGGTGACTCCGACCCGATGGACTTCATCGGCCATGGTACTCACGTAGCGGGCACCGTTTCTGCCGCCGGCAACAATGGTTTTGGTGTGTCTGGTGTCAACTGGAACGCCAAGATCATGGCCATGAAGATTGGTACCGATCAAGGTGGACCAAGCGTAGCTGCGGCGATCGAAGCACTCGACTACATGATCATGATGCGCGAGAACTATAACGTAAACGTTGTAGCCTCGAACAATAGTTGGGGTGGCCCTGGATTCTCGCAAGCGATGTTCGATGCAATCCAGCGTAATAACGCAGCTGGAATGGTATTCGTAGCTTCGGCTGGTAATAGTGGCACCGACAATGATCAGTTCCCGCACTACCCAGATGGTTACGACTTAGACGGCATCATCTCGGTGGCCGCTTCGGATCATAACGACCGACTGGCTGGATTCTCGCAGTTTGGTCAGACAACCGTTGACCTCGCCGCTCCCGGTGTCGATATCCTGAGCACGACCTTGGGCGGTGGCTACGGTCTCAATAGCGGTACCTCGATGGCCTCACCGCACGTAGCAGGGGTTGTTGGTCTTCTTGCTGGAGCGAATCCGTTCGCTTCGGTCGCGGAAATCAAAGCGGCAATCCTGCAGGGTGCAGATGCGATCGCCACCATGGACGGCACCACCGTCACCGGAGCTCGCCTGAATGCTGCCAACTCCCTGACCATCATCGGAGCCGATGTCGAGGCGCCGTTGTTGTCAACAGACGTTGATATCTACCAGTTCAAGCTGGACGTCGGGGAACGAGCGATTATCGATATCGACACGGCGGGCAGTGGACTGGACAGCGTCCTGCAGATCTTTGATGCACGTGGTGTTGCCCAAGAGTTCGTCAATTCGAGCGGTGTACCAACGACGATCAGCGACAACGACAATGCACCCGGTGAGACGCTTGGACTGGATCCATACGCTGATTTCACCGCACTCAAATCAGGCGTTTTCTACGCTGCCTTGAGTGCCGCTGGAAACCAGACCTACGATCCGTTGTCGTTCGCAAACCGAACCGCAGGCAACTCGACTGGTTCATACCGCATTTCGATCGACGCCCGACACCTACAGGACTTTGTCATTACGGCTCAGCATGCTAGTGCCTACCAGCCGGGCGACACGTTCACGATTGCTGGCGTGCCTGATATCGATTCCACTGGATCGCCCGAACGAACTTTCGAGTTCGTGTTTGGAATGGGCGGACCAACCAATCCCAACAACATCCCAATCAACTTGAATCCAGATTGGCTCTATCCGGACGTTGCGGTTGCGATCGCCAAGGCGATTAACGAGGGCGGCCAGGGTCGAGGACCTGCGATCTCCAACGACCAGAGCCTACCGAATGGCAATTTCGACGACAAGAATCCGTTGCCGCCAGTGTACGCACGGGCGCTTGGAGGATTGTCTGGCGTTCTTCATGCACCGTTCAACGACCTGGAAGGTGACAAGGAGTTCCTGCTTGAGACGATTGGTGCCTCTGATGGTCGGGGGCTCGATCGATTCCCTGACCGCGAAATTGAACGAATCCTCAGCGGGCCTTTCTGGGAGGTTAATCAGGGGTTAGAGCTATTCGCACGGCGGCCAGACGGTTTCGTCGTCACGACGACGACAGGAACTCCTGACGGCGCGTTTACCAACATCCATTCGCTGTCCAATCTGGGCATCGGCCATGATGTCGCAAGGACTCAGGCGCTATCGCATACATCACGGGGCGATGGAACGACAGAAAAATTTGTTGTCATCCAAAACGCAACCTGGGTTGATAGCAACGGCGGTACGATCCTGGTTGATCCAGATCGTGGTGCGAATCACAACTTGGACCAATTGCTCCCCGAGACAGGTGTTCTCGCCTCGCGTGGCGCCAGTCCGACGATTCTGAACAACGCGTTTTTCAACCTCCAAACGCCTGTGATTGCGGAAGAATCACGCGTTAACGAAAACACTGGAATTGTCGAACCTTACGGAACAGACAATCCAAACATCGTTTCAAAGCCAGGTGAGGTCGTTCTGGGTGGTTCGATCTATCAATACCACGAACCTGCAACTGCGAACTTGCGGTTCGGAACGGGAATTGAAGAAGGTCCGACCAATATTCCGAACACTGATCTGGACTTGAACTTCGAAATCGAAGCGGGAGTGCGACTGTTCCAAAATGCACAAGCGGGTGAGTACTTGCCGGCTGCCGGATCACCGCTGATTGATAGTTCTGTCGACTCGCTGCCAGAGCGAACCAGCCTAGCCGCCGTTAAGAACTCCGTCGGCATTCCGCTGGCTCCCGTCTTGGCTCCAGACACCGACTTGGTAGGGCAGCTACGTGCTGACGATCCGGCCGTATCGCCGCCGGGTGGTCAAGGACAGAACATCTTCAAGGATCGGGGAGCGTTTGACCGAGCTGACTTTATCGGCCCAGCGGCCTTCCTGATCGATCCGCTCGACAACGACGCACTAGGCATCGACCGTGATACTGCCGATTCGATTGTCGAACTTGAGACCGGCATCTACCCTGAATTCCGCATTCAGCTGAAGGACGGCAACGAAGTTGCTAACCCGCTGCGTGGCATTGGTGTCGACGACAACACTGTGGTCAATGCCGCCATCGAAGGCACGCGCCCCACAGGTGCATCCGTGGTCGTGTTCGAAAATGGCCGCATGCTGCGTGAGGGCATCGACTACACATTCTCTTACAACGAAACGAGTGACGAAATCGTCCTTACGCCTTTGGCTGGTGTTTGGCGAGATGGCAAGGTCTACGAGATCTCAATCAATAATAAGGACCGCTTCGTTATCTCAGCTCCGTCCGGCGATGCAGTCGCCGATGGTGAGCTGTTTACGATCACCGACCTCAATGGCGGTGTGTCGTACTTTGAATACGACAGTGGCTACCGGCTCCAGGTCCCACAGGGCCTTGAGTTGCGGGTGCCACTGGCAGGCGGTGCCTTTGGTGGCATCACCGACGGCGATCGCTTTACGATGTTTGTCGAC
>DNPC01000728.1 GCA_003501565.1 Planctomycetaceae bacterium
CATTTTCGCCGAGTGCGTGATGTCGCATCTGGACGCATCCGAGTTGGCTGAGTTGCTAACCTGCCTGCGGTCGCGCGGCTGCGTTGCGTGAATTGGAGAAGCCACTGCCGTGGTGGCGGTAGCCAAAATCGGGGACGCATCTGGTGAACTGTCGCCCGAAATCGCCTTCGATCGCCGGGGGCCCCAAGCGTTTTGATTTTTTGACCCGAGATTCGCGTTGGGCGTTTGACAGGTGCCTAGATACCCTCGCCAGAACGCTCTGAAAAATTCCAAAAATGATTACGCGACAACTTGCACAGGACTGCTGAAAGCAGGCGAACATCTCCCCGATTTCCTCGGGTCACCCGAGATCCGCGATGGCATCGGCGATCGAGTTGTTGTGCTTGAGCCGTAACAGCGGGGGCAGCTCGTCCCAGCCCAACTCCGCGATCCCCCAGTCACGTAGTGGGCTAGCACGAAGTCCTGGAATGCGTGTTGCTTGACGTTGAAGGGCGCTCTGATGTCTACGTTTGCCAGGACCGCACGTTCTGGTCGGATTTGCTGGGGTGCCTCGTAGATTAATGGTACCGAATTTGGGCAAGAGCCATTTTATTCATACCTTGTTCTCCGGCGCCTAGGTGCACAAGACCGAACGCAATTGGTGACCCGCGCAACTCGCGTCGGCTTGTCCAACCGCTGCGCTGGACAACGCGGCACAAATCGCTTCGGTGTGTTGCACTGCAGGGCGCCCCCGTCAGCTCAATCGCCATTGATGCAGATCGGGTCGAATGAGCTGAAAATCGAACGTGGAGACCAACGTCGTGCGTTAGCAACCCCAACTCGACCCTTCCCTGCAACAGATTGTCGTACAATTCTTTTTTGTGGGATCGAGTTGACTTGTGACACAGCTAGACTCCCTGCTCCAAGCTTTGGACTCTAGCAGACAGTTGCTGACTCCATGGTTCACGAAAACCTTCGGTTTGCACAACCTGACATGATTCCGTGATACTGATTATCCAGCCGGTAACACGAGGAGACTAAAATGGGGCAAAGCAAAGACAAGAACAGAGGCAAAAAAAGACCTGGCGCGCCGGCAGGAGCTAAATCCGAACAGCCGAACGAAACCCCAGCGGAAAAATCTGAGTCGTCACTTAAGCATGATTTGTTCGTTGGCGCTGTTGGCGCTCTTCTTGCAGCCTTTTGTTCATGGCTATTGTTGTGGCAGCAGATTGGAGAAACGCGGCAGGACGCCAGCCTTTCAATGAAGCAATCTGTCGTAAAAGATCTATCGCCCATGCTGTTTGAGCTAAAATTCCTGCACACGTTCAGGGTGTGGTCGGAGGTTGAGACGTACAGTCACTGGGCCGGACGTTCCGAGGAAGAGCACCTCGCCGCTTACCTCGGTCTAGATGCTCAGAACGAGCTTCGCGAGAAATATCCCACGGAGCACGCCAAGGCTCTTGAATACCACACCTGCGAAAGCAAGGTGATGGGCCTACTCCTTTTGGTCCAGTTGCACTTTGGTAGCGAGCAAGGCGATGCAGCCAGGAAGTTAATAGACCGACTTGACCACAAGGACCTTCAGGCTCGCATCCGACAGAACTGGAATCCGGAGGCATCTCCGAGGGCGTTTACCTATCGTCTCCAGATAGACTACGACAAGGCGTTGCAATCGGACACTGAAGAGCTCTTGTCACTACTGCTTGAGGAAATCGGAGATGAGAACGTTTCCGTGTCAATAGAGTCTAATGGTTAGCCACATCGGACCGACGTTGACCCATTCCACAGTAAAGGCGCGGAGCGTCATGGTCAGTAGTCGGTAAGAAAAAACTGCCCGCCATCCCCTACGATGTCACTGGTTTATCACTGATTCATGGGACGGGCTGACTTTCCAAGACTCGTCGAATACGTAAGAGCGTGTCTTCAAATTAGGAATCTGCTCGTTCGAGCCGTAGCAGCATGAGCGCGATCATTGTGATCTGAATCATCGCCTCGCTTGTTTCTGGATTTAGTTCGTAGGCGAAGACTATTCTCGTCGCTCGGAAGCGGAGGTTGCGGAGTTTCGAAGAAGTGCAAGCGAGGCGGTCGTGGCGCCGCATACGAAACTCTTCGAATGTCTACGTGATGGCGTTGAGGACAATCGAGCGAAAGCTCTTCAGGAAATCGATGCAGTCATTACGTCGTTGGATGCGTCGATTCGAACGCTTCGCGACAATGACACAACTGCGGACAATCAGTACTTGCAGGAGTTGAAAAACTCTCGTTCGAAGGTGCTCGACGAGCGAAAAAAAGCTGTAAGAGAATTTGACAAAGCTCTATCTACGATGGAGCAAAAACAGCGTGACAGCCTTCAGCAAATCCTCGATGGTCTCAAACAGTCGTAACACTAATGCGGTTGAATCTCGTATCGTGGGAGGGAGCCCACGATTTGCGGAGAACGTCCGATAAGTAGTGGATTTGTTGTGTTGGTGAGACAAGGCGTTTACGCGTTTCTACAGCAAGACCTCACTTTCGGTCGAAACTCGGATAACCGGGCGTTCCCAGGGATGATTTGGCAAAATCGCTTCGATCACGACGCGTTCCAAAAGGTCTGTGTCGTTCGGGATTGAAAATTCTATCGCCACCGACGGAAGTTTCGATAATTTACCGGTTTGACCCTGAGCAGGACTAGCGTTGAGTAACGGCCTAAATTGTTCCTCGCCCGTGGACGAGATCCATGCCACACTGTCGTACTCTCCGTATCTCAGATCGCATAGTTTTGTGACGGCCTGGATAAGCTCGTTAGCAGCCTCCGGCGGTGAATGTACCCTAACCCTCATCACGGAATTTAGTTTCATCATTTGCCTTAAGCACTAACAGAGGATTGGATTTCTCGAGACGCAACAGACTCCCGAGATCAAGTTCTCGGCGGGAGAGGATATAGGGTGCGGCGGTTGCTTTTTGATTGGTGTTTGGACCGATCCAGAACCCAAGAATTAGATCTTCGTACTGAATGTTGTTGAAATACGCTAGGCAGTGGTCGCCTCGAAATCCTTTGTGATTCCA
Source organism: Planctomycetaceae bacterium (assembly GCA_003501565.1). Taxonomy (GTDB): domain Bacteria; phylum Planctomycetota; class Planctomycetia; order Pirellulales; family Pirellulaceae; genus Aureliella. The sequence continues at coordinate 3,025 of DNPC01000728.1, forward strand.
TTCAAGTGCGAGAATCTTTCCGGCGCCCAGCCGTGCTGACACTTCGTAGCTATTTCTGGGCGATTTGAGATCGTGATGATTCGCTTTCATTTCTGTCTGACCTGCCGTGGACTCGAAGTGCATCTCGCCTTCTGCCCAGTACTCGTTGGGATCATTAATAGCATCGCATGTCAAATGGTAGGTCAACCACTTTCCATCAAACATCTCTGCGGTTGGGGGACGCTCGATCTTGGTCCCTCGCTCAGGTGTATTGCCACTCTGTGAATCAATGTCCTCAAGCGAAACAATCAAGTCTGGATTCTTCCCTTCGAGTCCGGCGTTCAGCGCTTTCTTTATTCTCAATAACGATTCAAGTGTACAAACACCTTCGCTGTATATGCGCCCAAGGGTTCGAGAGTCAATTCCTGCCTTATCCGCCAGCAGGGTTTTGGACCAATCTAACTCCACGCGGAGCTCCTCGATTTTCTTCAGGTTTGGTTTTTCTGTCGCTTCGAGCTGTCTACCCATTTTGATTCTCCTGTGTGTTGCTATTTGACTGGCAGTCTGGGACCATTCTTCTGCGTATCACACCAACGACGTAACCCAAGCAGAACGCGATGGCTACCCCAGGACCCGCCAAAGCCAACTCCGCTACCAATGCTGTCTGCAAGAGCGGGACTAGCAGCGGCCTTTCGATTGGTAAGGTACTTTCGACTAATTCGATTATTGGACTCATTTTTCGGCCTCGATGAAAGAACTGGCATGTAGTCCATTCTTTCTTTGGTGGCGGAGTTCAATCAATGCCGCGAGAAACGTCTTCAATCGACATTAATGTGTTGAAGGTGGGTCACCAACGCGTGAGAATAGCTCCGAGGGTCATCCACCGTCCGATGATTGGCAGTCTGTTGCATTCCAATTTTGGTCACAGCGACGACGAGCCGAGACACCGATGCGTGCTCGGAGTAAATGCAACTGCACGAAGTTGCATCGTCTTCGCGGAGATAGCGAAATCGCTTCGCCGCAGTCATCTCGAAATCTCGGGCCGGATCGAGCGGAAACTGCGCCGAGTGTGCAAGGCAATGTGCACTTGAGATGGGGGTTGGTCCCCCGCAGCCGGCTTGCGGAAGCAGGCTGCAAACCACCCGTAAGCGGCTTGGGTTAAGAGCCCCGGTCGTGAGCGTTATGGGAAAAGGTAGGGCAAGACCCTGCCAGGTACGAAACGGAAAGACGAATGAAAATGCACCACTGATGAAGCGTCGAGAGTTTCCCTACCCGACGTCAAAACCGGGACCTTCGGCGTGTCCCGGGATAAGCACTGAAGGCGATCCGCTTACTGTCAGTGTGGCGTCCGGCGTATAGGTGGCGTGAGTCCGTTTCAGGCTCAAGTGTGTAACCTTGGAA
>DNPC01000091.1 GCA_003501565.1 Planctomycetaceae bacterium
TGAGTTTCTTGATGGCTTTGCCGGGGCGATAAGTTCGCGCGGATCCTCGCACGTTCGCAATGTTCTCAACACTTTAATTATGTGCCGCGCGACTATGAAGAAGCGTCAGTCGTTTCAACGCCAGCCTTTTTTGCGAGATATCCAGAGGCTACACTCGGCATGGTGAAGGACGTATCGTGATGTGCTACCGAGGAAGAATCTCGCAATCGCGGACTTTCCGGTTCCGCCAATGAATATGATGTTCGAGTCGTCTTTTGCCGCCAAAGAACAGATGGCGTTGCCGATGTGAAGTGCTTCTTTCACGGTTTGTTTGCAACTGTCGGCCATGCTTTCCGGACGCGGGAGTTCAGACAGTATTTGTTCGGATGCAGCTAGATGCTCGCGATCATAGATAACGTCCTCTGGGATCAGTTTCGGGCGTTCAAGAATCGTTGCGAGTCGGAGGTGCGTTTTCCGCGGGTCCCAGCGAAACTTGCACATTTGGTGAGGCTTCGACTGCTTCAGCGGAACCGTCGTAGGGTACGAGGATGCGATGCACTGCATCAAGTGACTGGGACGTGGAGTCATCGTCACGGACAATAAGCACAGAACAACTGGCGTGATTCACAACATAGTCGGCTGTGCTCCCAACGACCACGCGATACGCTGCGCCGTGACCACGCGCGCCAAGGACAATCGTGTCAGCGTTCAACTTCTTCGCAACGTCCAAGATCAGACGTCTTGGGTGTTCTCGATCAAGCACCAGCTCCACTGAAGAGCACACCTTATTGAGCCGCTGCTTTGTATCTTCAAAGTTCTTGGTCGCCGCTTCGGTCTCTGCCTTACGTAGCTGCGGACCATCTTGCGTTTGCATTAACTTGTAGGGCGTATCGACGAGTGCCGAGACGACAGTTACATCCGGAGGCTCAGGCCATGGAAGTTGTTCGATGCGTTTCACGGCCGCGAGAGACTCGGTAGATCCGTCCATTGCAAGAATCAGTCTCATGGTTTGGTCTCCCAGTTTTGAACCGAATCGACTTTCGTGCAAAACCTGTGCCATATCCAGAGTGTGCACTGGGGCACACCTAGCCGAACCCGGCCGTTTGAAACGCATTACACTGCTTCAAGATCGAGCAAGCTGCGAGTTTCACCTCAGGTGTCTTGGGTCACCGATGCAGATTGGCTCAATGATCTGGCTGCGCAGCTTGGCCTTCCTGGAAAAGACTAGCCGGGGCTCTTTGCGTCGTTCCCGGGATTCGAGTGGTTCTGGGGTTTCTGAGTCGTTCCGGGATTTCTGGGGCCTTCCCGGCCCTAGCAAGAGAAAACACTGCCGTATTTTCTAATTCTTTAGATAAAAGGGTTGCGGCGCGAATTCTAATAAATTAGAAACGCTGGGTACTCCGATTCCGTTCAACAAGAAACTCTCCGCAGCGAACAGTATGCCACGAAACGCCAGCACTCATCCAACCGAGTTCGAGCTTGAGATTCTCAAGTTGTTATGGACGGATTCGCCTCAGGTGGTTAGCTCGATTCGTGATCGACTCGCTGGCAATGGACGCAAGAGTGCACATACATCGGTCATCACTATCTTGAATATCATGGTGGCCAAAGGCTACGTGCAGAAGAGAAAACTCGGCAAGAGCTATGAATATTGGCCGGTTGTGTCCGAAGCCGATGTTTCACAGCTCATGGTCGGCGACATGGTAAATCGCCTCTTCGACGGATCCGCAAAACACATGATGTTGAACTTGCTCGATCATGACGAATTGACGGAAGACGAATTGGTCGAACTTAGGAAGTTGATCAATCGAAAAGTGCGGGAGCAGAAATCGTGAGCTCGTACATCTCTATTGACTGGCTGCCTGTAAATCCGATGCTTTGTTGGCTCATCGTAGCCTCGGTTCTACATGCGACTTGGCAATGTGCCCTGCTGTGGTTGGTCTACAAGTGTCTATGCTTGCTCTCGCCCGCGAACTCGATTCACACCCGATTTCGGCTGGCCATGGGGGCCATGTTGGTCATGGGAACACTCCCATTCGTCAACGGTTGCTGGTTGTCATATCGAGCGAACCACCCTGAAGCGATTTTGAGTGCTGCCCAGTCATACAGCGAGACGGGACAACTTCCACTCATTGCCATTTCAGAAATCAAAAGGGAAAAAGAGCTACAACAGCCAATCGGATTTCGGCATGCGACAACCGAGTCGATCGCCGCGAGTCCACCACCACTGGGGCGTCAATCGCTAAGCACTCATTCACTCCCCGGCCCTACGTCGTTGGCACCCGACGCTAGTCCACCACCGCATTTGGCCAGCAATGCCGTCACAGGTGCAGTTGGAAGCAAAGGATCTTTCCAGATCCAGTGGGAAGTCGTGCTATCTGTGAGCGTCGCTTGCATTTACATACTGGGGCTGGCAGCAATGCTCGGTCGTATTCTCACAGCTGTGGTGCGGCATTGGCATTTGGGCAATGTCGTCCAAAAGACAGATAATCAGGATTCCTTGCCAAAGAAGATCCGCCAGATCTATGATCATGCAGCGAAGCGTGTGGGTAACCGACTCAACGTGCGGCTGGGAGCCTACCGCGGCAAAGGGATCGCCATTGTGGTCGGCGTGCTGCGGCCGACTATCCTGTTCAACGTAAGCGTCCTCACAGGGCTAACGCCGTCGCAAATTGAGCAGGTCATGATTCATGAACTTGCGCACGTCTACCGTTGGGACCCTCTCACCCAACTGCTGCAGAGGCTTGTCGAGTCGCTACTTTTCTTCCACCCTTTGGTTTGGACATTGAGCCGCGAAGTATCGGAACTCAGGGAAAGGTGCTGCGACGATGCAGTAGTGCAGACCTATTCGCGCATCGAGTACGCAGAAACCTTGCTCTCGGTCTCGACGGTGCGCCCAACTGCCAGTCCGTTAGTACTCGGGGTCACGGGTTCTTCAGCTAGCGGAATTCATCGACGAGTTTTGGCTTTGCTTCAGGAAACTCCCAGAGCTTCCCATGCCACAAGTAAACGACTGGCTGCTGTACTATCGGCAGGAATGTTAGTCACTAGCCTCGTGTGCGCCATGTTCTATACAAGTCCCATAAGTGCACCGGAGCCTCAGCTGGGCAGCCATGCGACAGTAGTTCAGGTCGT
>DNPC01000210.1 GCA_003501565.1 Planctomycetaceae bacterium
CCCGCCGCACTAGAGGCTACCATTCGGGCTTACGGAGTGGCGGGCCGGAGCATTGTGACTCGCCTGTTCGATGAATCTGGCCAACCGCAACAATCCAAGACTGTCCAAGTTGACTCGGACGACTTTACGAAGAAAGTACGGTTTCGCTACCGTCCCGATCGCACTGGTACCACTTTTGTTACGCTGCGTGCTGCGCTGCAATCAGACGATACTGAGTCACTGAAGCTTGAGTCCAAGACCGAGGCGACCACGCGCAACAATAGCCAGCAGCTAGCTGTAACGAGAACCCCCGGCCCCTACCGAGTACTCTACGTTGCGGGCCGGCCGAATTGGGAATTCAAGTTCCTGCGCCGTGCGATCGAGGGCGATATCGAGATCAAGCTGGACGCTCTGATTCGGATCGCAAAGGAAGAGCCGAAGTTCAGTTTCCGCGACACAGCGATTCAAGAGTCAAACCCGCTCGTTGCAGGCTTCAGTGATGATGAAGAAACAGCCGAGCGGTACGACGAATCCATGTTGCTTGTTGTAGGCGGCCGCGAGGAAGAGCTCGAATCCGGTTTCCCGAGTACCGCCGAAGACCTTTATCTGTACGACGCGATCATACTGGATGATATTGAAGCCGGTTTCTTCACGGCTCCGCAGCAATTGTTGTTACGCGACTTTGTTGGCGAACGCGGTGGCGGACTTATGATGCTGGGCGGTGTTGATACTTTCAATCGCGGCGGCTGGGAAAGCACACCCGTTGGTCAAATGTTGCCGGTGTATTTGGATGGACCCGCTGACGTTACTCGTGCGAGCGAAGGCCTACGCGGCACAGGTGAATTCTTTGCCGAAGATGATGCTACGTTCGAGTTGACGCGCACCGGAAAGCTGCAGCCTTGGCTTCGCCTGCGCGAAGACAACGCCGCCGACTCGTCGCGAAGCCAGCTCGTACCAGAGATCTCAACCTTCAACGAGCTAACTAGGACGAAACCCGGCTCAACGACTTTTGCGTCACTCAGGATTGCAGGGCGTGAACTTCCAGGTCTGGTCGGGCAGCGATTTGGTAAGGGCAAGTCAATTGCGCTGACCGTGGGTGACTTCTGGCGTTGGTCGATGCGACGTGAAAAATCCGAAGAAGATGACCTCGCCCAGCTTTGGCGGCAAATAATACGCTACGTAACCAACGATACCCCGCGACGGCTGTCTGCTGAAGTTGAATCTCCTCAGGCGTTTTCGGATCCGCATCGAATTGTTGTTTCAACGCTCGGGCCTGCATTCCGTCCATCGGGCAACGCTCAGGTGAAAGTTGATATTGAGGATCCTTCGGGGAAATTGTTGACGCTTGAGGCATTGCCGGACAGTGAAGTGCTTGGAAAGTACTTTGTGGAGTATTGGTCGACCGTTGACGGGTCGTACCGCGCGACCGTGAGCGCTACCACGGCGGATGGTGAGATACTCGATCCAACCGAGTGCGGGTGGACCGCGCAGGCGAGCGCTGCTGAGTTTGTACAAGTTGCCGAAAATCGAAGCTTGTTGACGAAGCTGGCACAGCGGTCCGGGGGACAGTTAGTGCCCGTCTCTGAATTGGAGGATTTCGCGAGCTCATTACCAACCAAGAAAGTTCCCATCACTCAGGTAAAATGGGAACCGCTTTGGCATCAGCCTTGGTGGTTGTGCGTCGCAGTCTGTTGTCTATGCGTTGAGTGGGGGCTTCGTCGGTGGAAAGGACTAGCATGAGCGCTCGAAGCTGGGTTTTGTGTTCAATCATCGTTGGGCTGCTTTGCGCTGCGTCCGGTTCCGTTTACGGACAAACGGATGAATCATCGGAGATTCCATCGCTTTCCGCAAATCCACCCAACAGCCGCACTGCCTTGCCGCCTCGGGTCATCGTAGTAACTGGTGCTGGCGGCACAGAAGAGTACGCGAAACAACATGACGAGTGGGCTGACAGCTGGTATCAACTTGCCGAAAAGAACGCTTGGCCGCTCGTGAAACTCACGCGAAGCCTTGGCGATAAACAAAAAGCGAGATTGGAAGAAACGCTCGCCGAAAGCAGTGAACATCCGACTTGGCTGGTGCTAATTGGGCACGGTACGGCTGCGGGCTCCGATGCAAAGTTTAACCTTGTCGGCGAAGATGTCTCTTCGAGCGAACTGTCACGCTGGCTACGCGATGAACGGGAGTCTAAGGTTGTCGTAGCTTGTTTTTCAGCGAGCGGTGCATTCTTGCCAGCATTGAGCCGCTCTGGTTGCATTGTGGTATCGGCGACGCAAAGTGGAAGTGAACGCAACTATTCTCGCTTCGGCAAATTCGTTGCACAATCGCTCGGTGACGAAGCAGCGGATCTAGATCATGATCGCGAAGTTTCCTTGTTGGAAGCGTTTCTATTTGCAGCCAACAAAACAGGCCAGTTTTATGCCGACAGTAGTCGACTAGCGAGCGAACATGCGATCATCGACGACAATCAAGACGGCAAAGGGACTGGAAGTGAATTCTTCATCGGTGCCCGGCCGGCTGGCGTAGCGAAGGGCAAGAATGCAATTGATGGTTCGACGGCAGGCAAATTAAAGTTGGCCGCCTTGCCCGGTGCAATCGAGCTTTCTGAGGCTCAACAAGCTCGACGTCGTGAACTCGAAAGGCGTGTCGAATTGCTCCGGCAACTCAAGCGTGATTTGCCACTGAAAGACTATTACAACCAACTTGAAACCGTCATGCTCGACATCGCCGCTCTCTATGCTGAAGCGGAAAAGCAATAGCGGCCGTGCCGCCGTGGTAAATGGCTATCAGTTCCGCCAGATCCCAACGCAGCCACTTTGGGCAAAATCACTCACGGGCCGGTCGAAACTCAACAGCGACTCCTGGGGAAGCTATACACCGTGAGCAGGTGTTTTGCGGCGGAAAATGCAACTGAATTTCGAATTTGGCAACACACCAGTGCGAAATTCGGCCAAACTAGGTAGCTGCATTTCGACACTTCGAGAAGCACTTGGGTAAGAAACTTCGACACAACGGAAGAAACATGACGCACACACAAACCACAGATCGCCGAAACTTCGTTAAAAACACTGCTGCTGCATCGGCTGCCCTGACTGCAGCACCGTATCTTTGGACGACGCCTGCTCAGGCGGCGCAGGACTCCGATCTGACGGTGGCGGCTATCGGCGTCGGTGGCAGTCGAGGTCGCTACAATCGCGGCGGCACGATCGCTCGCCAGGCCGCGAAGTTTGGCAAAATGATCGCCGTTTGCGATGTCGATTCAATGCACACCGCGGAGTTTAACGCGGACAAACTGTTCGATGGCTCGCTGTCTGAACACACCGATTACCGCAAGATGATCGATTCGGTAAAGCCAGACATCGTAATTATCGGGACCAATGATCACTGGCACGTCCCAATCGCCAAATACGCGCTGCGGGCTGGATGTGACGTCTATTGTGAAAAGCCTCTGACGCTGACAATCGACGAAGGCAAAGATATTTGCAAAGTTGTGAAGGAGACTGGCAAAGTATTTCAGGTGGGAACACAGCAGCGCACCGAAATGAACCGGCTGTTCCTGAAGGCGATCGCTATGGTGCAAGGTGGTTACATCGGCGATGGTGTCAACGCACATGTTGCCATCGGCGGGGCCCCAGGTGAAGGACCCTTCAAGAACACTCCTGTCCCCGAAGGACTTGATTGGGATTTCTGGGTAGGCCCAGCACCCATGGCCGACTATTCACTTGAACGCCGGAAGTTTTTCCGGTGGTACCTCGAGTATTCCGGCGGCAAAATGACCGACTGGGGGGCTCACCACATCGACATCGCGCAGTGGGCGATGGGCAAAGACAACACTGGACCGACGACTGTCGGTGGAACTGGACAGTTCGGCAAGGTCGTGCCCGATGGATTCAATTGGCCCGCCTTCTTCGAGGGCAAAGAGTCTCTCAAGAATGGTTACAACGCTGCCACCAAGTTCAACCTCAGCCTGACGTTCGACGACGATGCCGTAATGACCGTCAATCATGAATACGTTTCCGAAGACGGTAAGACTAAGTTCCCAAATGGGATTCTCTTTGAAGGGAGTCGTGGAAGGATCTTCGTTAATCGTGGAAAGCTGACCGGTGCACCCGTCGAGCAACTCAGTGAGGCTGACAACAAGGATATCGAAGCCGCCATGGCGAAACTCTACAAGAACAAGCCAATTACAAGCCATATGCAGAACTTCTTCGAATGCGTCAAGGATCGGTCCGAGCCAATCTCCGACGTCTACACGCACCACCGCACCATGACGAGCTGTCATATGTGCAACATTGCTCTGATGGCAGGTGAAGACCTTAAATGGGACCCAGCCAAAGAAGAATTCATCGGCAATGACATGGCCAACCAGCTCATGGCACGTCCCAGTCGCCCCGATTACCTCGGTTAAACGGTCGACTTGGGCGATTCAAACTGGAATTGGAATACGGGCTTCGTTGAAAGTTCAGCGTCGTTTGAGTTTCGACGAAGTCAACCGTTCGGCGCGTGAAGAACTCGCTTTTCAAAACCGTTTGTAGCGGATTGCGTGAGAGAAATCCTCAGAGTTTGCGTGGATCCGCGCCGCGGCGTTGATTCTACTATTGCGTTTTACGGTCTCAAAATCGCCTTGTACGGCCAAAAGCCCGAGATCGTATGCCAGTCGATCTGAATGTCCCGGCAGGACGACGCGCAGGTCGGCTGGGATAGCGCCGGGCCTAAGAGCATTGACCATATCAACGATGTTGGTGGTGCAATTGTTTGTAAGCAAGTCATAGAATTCCGGTTCTCGCGCGATTTCGTTCACCCTAGCAACAGCTGCTAAGAATACGTCCTGTACTTGCTCCGGAGTTGCTCGGATCGGATATAGGTATACATCGACGTCGCGAACTTCTGTACGCAGCCGGATGAGGTCTTTTTCTGTTCCAACGACCCACATCAATTCGTATTCATTGGATGTGCTGGCAAGTGCAGAGTAGTTTTCGCCTTGTTCCAGCCGCGCTTCGACACTGAACACAACGTACTCGCCAGTACTCAAACCGAAACTGAGCATTGTGTGCGCTATTGCCGGGGCTTCTTTGAACGGGACGACAATAAAGTCAACGGTTTGAACCTGATTGGTAAATAGCTCTAGATCAAAATGGCGAACATCGTAGTCTTCCTCAGTCCGATAAACACAATCACGGACGTTGTGTAATACGATCTGCTCCGCATCGATCTCCGCAAATGGAAGTATTGCTAGATCTGGGCGCCACAGACGCTGATGGGACGGTTCTCCGCCGCCAGTCGCAGCTTTCGCATCTGCGACCAACTTCGCCAGGCCGAGCTTCTCAACCTCACTTGGCTGTGATTCACGCGACAACCGGCCACAACCAGCTAGCATGGTTGCCCAGAGTAGGGCCAGAACGAGCAACATTCGTCCTGGCAACGAAGCGCAGCTCACAAGATGACTTGACGCGACGTGCGGCACGAGCATGATCTCATGTACAGAACAGGCGTTGGACGGCATCACCCGACAGAGAATCGGAACAGACGCTGTGATAGCATTTCCGCTACACCGAGCACAAGATCAACCCGGCAAGATCAGGTCGCAGGTCCCGCATAGTGCCTTTACGCCAGAATCTAGCAAAGCGAACTTGCGGATGCGAGACTTGTCTTAACTTGAACTAGCCCCTCGCCCACCAAAAAGCTCGAAACCGCCCTGCCACTGACCGTCCACAAGTGGGAGCGTAAAACTCGAGTCTAACGTTCCGCACTTGAAATCGAAAACTGGAAGCAGCTCGAAAGAATGCAAATACTGCGGCTTTATCGCGCGGCTTTCTCAGGATTGCCAAGTGGGGTGTGGGCGTTCTCTTTGGTGCTTCTCGTTCATCGCAGCGGCACCATGGTTCTGCCGTTCCTTAGTTTGCACCTTACCGATCATCTTGGGATCAGTGCTCCGACCGCCGCTGGCCTAATTAGCGTTTATGGTATTGGATCCGTCCTGGGGGCGATTCTCGGGGGCCGACTTGTCTCCAGATACGGTGCCCTGCGCGTGATGTGCTGCTCAATGGTGGGAGCAGGATCGCTGTTCTTGAGCCTTCTGTTCGTCCAGACTGCAGTCACTGCGGCGGCAACGATGTTTGTGCTGGCGATCGTTGGAGATGCCGTGCGCCCGGCTGGAATGACGGCCGTTGCCAACCTTTGTAACGGGCAGAATCTAGGTCGTAGTTTTGCACTCACGCGTCTGGCCGTTAATCTGGGTATGTCGATTGGCCCTGCGCTGGCCGGTTTGCTCTACACCGATTACTTTCACCTCATCTTCATTATCAACGCTGTCAGCTGCGTGCTGGCGGCAATACTGGTAGCAAGGTTATTCGGATTTCGCTGGATGGAAAATGAACAACCTAGTTTGCCAGCGACAGACTCAGTACCCGGAGACGTGGACAACTCGATCTGGAGGGATTCTTCGGTACTGATTGTTCTAGCCGCATTCAGCTGTTCGATGGTTGTGTTCGTGCAAACGATTGGAACGTATCCGATCTACCTACGTGAAAACTATGGCTTGGCCGTCGAGACGATTGGGTTCTTGTTCACGATTAACACGGGGCTGATTGTCGCAACCGAGATGATCTTGATGCACGCGCTGGAAAGCTTCAGCAAGCTACCGTTAATCGCAGTTGGGTGTGCCTTGATCGCAACGGGATTTGGCATTATGCCATTTGGTACATCCACGGCGTTTATTTGTATAACCGTCGTGATCTGGACCATCGGTGAGATGCTGGCGATGCCTCTTTTGACAACGTGGATCAGCGAGCGAGCTTCACCGGAGCAACGCGGAAACTACATGGGTCTGGTTACTGCTTCGTTTTCGTTGGCCTGGGTAGTGGCTCCGGTGTTGGGTGGCAGCATGTACAGAATTAGCCCTAACGCCATCTGGTACTTTGCGCTGGCGATTGGTTTAGTTGTGACACTGATGTTCGTCGTTGTGATACATCGCGAGAATGGACCTAAGATTTCTACGCAACACAGCTAACTCACTTCACTAGCCGACACCTGAGAACTGCACCCCGCCGCGCTTTCGATCAACGCATTTCGGCATAAAGTCCCGTCTTCAGGATTCTGAAGAGATGATCGTCGGCCAGTTCTCAAGCGAGTCTACTAGCAGGGAGTCGACGTCGTGATTGCAGAATGCTTATCTAAGAAGCTGAGGACTCGCGCCTAGAAAGCGTGAATCTTGTGCCTAATTGGTTAGACCGCAAAGTGTGGCATGGGACGCACAGTTCTGCGAGGGGCAGGGGGAACGTTTTGGCAAACAAGGAAAGGCGAGTTCATGGAAAGTATGGGATTCATTTTCGGAATGATGGGAATGACCTTTGGATTGATGGGATTCATCTTTGGCATCAATGCTACAAACGCGACAACTTCCGCAACTGAACGAATCGAGAAGCTTGAGGCACGGCTGGACGAAGCTGGTGTCACTACAAGTGACGATAACGCTCATTGATCTGACCGATGAACACGGACGATGGCAAACTGTTCTGCGTCTCTTTTTTACTTATCGTTTCGTGATTGATAAGTTACGGGCTTCCGTACCAAATCCGGAGTCCGCATCGGGCGTGGTTTTCCATCGGTCCAAATGTAGATTATCAGCGTATGATCTAACTCCTCGATCAGCTTCGAAGCGGTATCAAAGTCCACTTGTGGAGATGCTGAAAAGTCCAGCACCCTTCTCGGCGAAAGGCTTGGGTCGATGTCGGCACCGGGTCGAATCGCTTTGAGGTGAGGGATCAGGGCGATCACAGTTGAAGGAGCCAAGTTAGGATCTTTGAACTCAAATCTCACTAGTGAAGGGGACGGTCGTATTCCACCAGCCTTTTCAATAGCAGCATACGCGTTCGCTAGTGAGCGATACTCGATAATCTGCCCGGCAGCGAGATAGGCCAGCACGACATAGAGTCCGACGATAACGCAGTTGCGCAGTGACCGTAGCTTGAGGAGGCCATTCGCAACCAATGCAACCGCGCTTTCGAATGCACGGTCTATTGCGATTCCCATTCGGTGTAAACTACCTTCGGTTCCAGCGGAACCTACCGGTTGCAGGGTGTCTGTGCCTTTCTTGGGAGCATCGACCGAACGAGAGATATTCCAGAGAATAAATCGTCGCTTTTCGTCAGTGTCTCGATACACACGAACCACCACTTAGAGTTTGAATGCAGAACGTTGTGATTAACCTGAAATGGGGACAAGCGTCTCCATAACAGCTTACCACGCCGCGTTTTGCGGTTCAATCACTTGACTATGATCGACCGGTAGAACGTAGCAGAGGGAGTGGCGTCCCGTGAATAACGACTTGTTCTAAGAGCGACAGTTGATGCCCGCTACGAGATTCGCGCTAGCTGGAACACAGTCAGCTTTGCTGCTGATGGCTTGCTGTGCATCGAGGCGGATGTGAGTACGTTCCATGCGCCGCCATTTGACAATCTAGGAGAGGCGTTGGGCAGCCATCTCGATTGGTGTGTACCACTACGGATCGTCTTAGCATACGGCCGAGAGTAGTAATTCCGCTTGAACTTCGAAGTCGCTCGTGTCGGTTGTGAGGTCGAACTCAAACGCTGGCGAATACATCGAAATGTGTCACGTGTTCTTCAAATTCGAGAAGGTACAGCTGATCTTCCGTGTAGTATTTTGCAATCTGTATGTCGTCGCCAGCAAATGACCGTATTGCATCTTCATCACGCCAATAGGTTATCAGCTGAAAGATCCCGTATTCGCCATCGAGTCGTCGTAGAAAATCAAGCCTGACGAAGCCATCAACGCCGCTGTAGTCAGGCAAAGCACGTTCTCGCATGAATTGGGTGTAAGTTTCGTAGTGCTCGGCCTTGGTCTTGCCGCACCATATTCTAGCAATCATGAATGATTGGCTCTCTCTGAATGAAGCAGCCTCACGGCGGAATGCACCGAATCGCTGGGCTTTAATCCATCATGGCCCGCGACTCCGTCCGCAGCTAACTGTCGCCGTTGTTTGCATCTCGGAGGGCGGCCGGCTGAGCATCAAAAATCTTTGAGCTAAACGTGCTCCTCCTCGTCGAACCGAGTAGCGCGGGCCCGCATGCTTGGTGATATTGGGAGAGCCCGCCATGCTCTTCTAAGTCATCGGGCGCTGTCGTGCACAGACAACACGTTCAGTACGATGTCGAGCGACTTTTCGCTTGTGCTTGAGGTAGCACTCAACGCATTTATTTGAGTGCACGCTCGAACAAGGCCAGCATGCGTTTCCAGGCCTTTTCGGCCTGCTCTTTGTCGTGCACGCGCGTGTCTGGCGGACACCAGCCATGGCCAGCTGGGTAGACTTCAATTTCCGCTTTCAGACCTGCAGCCTTGAAAGCTTTCTTGAGCGTTTCCTTGGCTTCGGGGTCGCGCTTGTCATCGTTTTCGGCGACTGCGATCAAGAACTGGGCTTTCATTTTCGGAATCAACAAATGCGGGCTATCATCCTTGTCCGTCGCCAGTCCTCCACCATGGAAAGTCCCCGCTGCAGCGATACGATCGGGTACCGCGGCGGCAGTGCGGAAAACGATGGGGCCGCCCATGCAGTAACCGGTCGTCCCAATCCCCTTTGCAGTGTCAACGGACTTTTGTCCATCCAACCACGCTACGAAACTCTTCGCATCCGCCGTGTGCGTCTCTGGGGTGAGCGATCGAGCAAGCGGGATAACATCACGAATCGAAGTGCTGGCTCCTTTCTCAGCAGTGGGAGCGGCCTGTTTTCGATAGAACGGATTGACGACTAACACTGCATAGCCCGACTCTGCCAGCCGCTTGCCCATCTGCTTGAATGCTGGGCGCAGTCCGAAGATGTCAGGCCAAATCAGAACCGCTGGATGTTTACCGGTGCTAGGTGCAACAAAGTAGGCATCGCACTTTCCATCGGGCGTTTCGATAGTCACTTCCTGTTCGGCTACTTCCGCCGCATTGGCGGCCTTGGGAAGCATGACGGCCGCGGCACCACCGGCCGCAACCCAGGTGGCTAAATCGCGGCGAGAGTACTTCTTTACATCTTCTTCAAAGTGATCCTGATCACACATGGTGGGGCTTGCCTTGTATTACAAATGGTTGAAATCGTTTTATTGCTGATCTTATCGATGCTGCGTGTTCGGCCGTGAAGAAAACAGGCGCAACCGAGAGGAGAACCCGTTCAACGGTGTGCAGACCGTCTACGCCACCAGAGGCAGCTTGCGAGTCATTTTACTGCTTTTGCAATGCGTTTGTTGGGTGCGAACTCAGCGGCAAAAGTCTCTCGCAGCATCTCGGCGGATGTTCTTAATCGCGGATCAATAGGCTCAGCGACAGCAGCTTGGGAATAGAGAGTCCCAGAATTGCGGTAAATCACTGCGGTGGCACCGCATTTCACCACTCGCCATGCTCTCGGCTGGCGAATTTGATGCAGGCTTG
>DNPC01000862.1 GCA_003501565.1 Planctomycetaceae bacterium
GCCGGCATCTCCGCTCGTGGGCAACATACTGATGGCGAGCTCTACCAATCGCAGATCGCATCGTCCGTTGCAGCCGCTCTCGGTTATGACTTCCAGGATGCCAAGCTGCCCGAAACACAGGCCCGGCCTGCCAACGTGTTGCCAATCATAGGCCCACCTAGCTACGTCGAACGGTAACCACCAGACACTAGGGAACGTTGTAGCTTAGATCGTTTCAACCTTCGCGAGTGATGCTCATCACTCGGCGTTCACTCGCTATATTCAGAGACTGCTTTGAACTTTATCGACGATGTGCCGCCCTATCTCAAGACTGGCCGTAGCTGCTGGACTGGGAGCATTGCAAACGTGTATCGAGCGTTCTGCTTCCACCCACAGGAAGTCATCGACGAGAGTTCCATCTTTCGTCATCGCCTGGGCCCGAACGCCGGCCCGACAAGGTTTTAGATGCTCTGCGCGGATTTCGGGAATGAGCTTCTGCAGAGCTTTTACGAACGCTTGCTTGGAGAGCGAGCGGTGGATTTCGCCCATTCCCATTCGCCAATGCCGGCCAGCCAGCTTTAGAAATCCAGGGTAAGTTAACGCATCAAACAGTTCACTCAGCCGGATCGTGCGCCAGTTGTATCCTTCGCGGGCAAGCGCGAATACAGCATTGGGACCACATTCAACATCTCCAGATACCATCCTTGTAAAGTGAACTCCCAAGAATGGGAAATTCGGATCGGGTACCGGATAGATTAGATGTTTGCATAGCCCTCGGTGTTCGGGGTGCAATTCATAGTACTCACCCCGGAAAGGCACAATTTTGGCAGGGGATTGATGTCCTGCCATTCCGACCAATTTGTCGCTGTGCAGGCCTCCGCAGGTTAATAGAAATCCCCCGCGATAGCTGTTTCGATTCGTTGTTACCTCAACCCCTTCGTTGGTCGACTTTAATTGTTGGACCCGTTCACCCAGACAAACGTAATTCCCTTTTTCCCTCAAGCGCTCCGCAATTCTTCGGCAGACGCCAGGATAGTCAGCGATTCCAGAGGTTCTTACATGGATCGCAGCTACGCCACTAACATGGGGTTCTATCTCATGCATCTCGTTGACATCAATGCGCGAACAATCGATACCGTTTTCAATGCCCCGCGCAAGTATGTTGTCCAGCCGCTGCGTTTCATCTTCGTCCGTTGCAACGATGATTTTTCCGCAGGTTTCGTATTCAATTCCCTCCTGCTCGCAAAAGTCGATCATCGCGACGCGCCCCTCACGGCACGTCGATGCTTTTAGTGAGCCAGGTTTATAGTAGATCCCCGAGTGCAGAACACCTGAATTACGTCCCGATTGGTGGGCAGCGACCTCAGGCTCTTTCTCAATCAACCGAATCGTCGAATCGGGAAACCTATTGACCAACCGCCACGCGGTTGCCAAACCGACAATTCCACCTCCGACGATAATGAAGTCAACCTGAGAGGTCATTTCCACGCTCTATTCAAAAAGTCCATTGCAAGTAGATCGCTACAATCGCGACCAAGCCCACCACTAAACTCATCGGCAACCCCGCGCGTAGGTAGTCTCGTGGACGATAGCCGCCAGGCCCCATCACCATCAGATTCGTCTGGTATCCGATTGGTGATATGAAGCTAAGTGATGCTGCCATCGTTACTGCCATGATCAACGGTCTCGGATCGACATCCATGCGCGCCGCGAGCGACAGCGCGATGTAGAACATCATCACGGCAACAGCAGCATTACTGATCATCTCCGTTAATAACATCGTAGTGCCGAAGACAATTACCAGGGTCAAAACAGGCGACCCCAGCGTCAACATTGATATCACAGACGCTACACGATCCGCTGCACCACAACTAGCGAACCCAGTACCAATTCCGATCGCTGCACCAATCGTCAACAACATCCGCAGGTCGATTGACCGCCTTGCGTCTGCCACTGTCGTACAACGTGTGACGATAATCCCAATAGCTGCGCAGAAAATGGCAACTTCCGGCGCATGCCAAGAGGCAACCCATCCGAATTGCTTCAGCATCGGCTGCGCAAGCAACCACAACACTAGTCCAGCTGTGATGAGACAAGCAAGAACCATCTTGTCGTCTCGGCGCCCCCTGCCATCTTCCACGCCACTGATTAAATAGAAATCGTGGCGATTGCGAAAATTTCGAACGAAATCGTCGGAGCTCTGCAAGAGCAGGGTATCGCCGGCAGCCAACACAATGTCACCGATTTTGGACGGAAGTCTTTGTCCATTCCGATGAACAGCAACAACTGCGGCGTTGTAGAGTTGCCGGAAGTTGGCCTGACGGATCGTGTTGCCGACCAACGGAGAAGACGGACTCAGAACCACTTCAACTAAGGTTCTTTGATCAGCTTTTTGGGGCGCGATTTCGTAGTTGATATCTGCAGCAGGTATAAGGCCTGGAATCTTCTCCAAGTCAACGATCGTAGATACAACACCCGTAAATACCAAGCGGTCGTTTTCACGGATCTGATCGCGTGGCGCGACGGGCGCGATCACCTGCCCATCACGGTCAATTTCGATTAGGAACAAACCCGGTAAATTTCGTAGACCGCCCTCTTCAACCGTCTTGTCAATCAAGTTGCAACTACTCGTTACGGTCATTTCGACCAAGTACTCGCGTCTGCGCTCTTCTAAACTTTCCAGTAGTTCCGTCCGATCCGGTAGGAACCTACGAAAGCAAAAGATCAAGAGCAGCCCGCCAATGACCGCACAGGGAATGCCAACTCCTGAGATTTCAAACAGTCCCATTGGCTGCAGAGAATCGCGATGGCGAACTAGCCATTCGGAATCAACGCCTGCAAGACGTTTATTCTCCTGTTCCAAAGCTGGGCGGTTGGCATCTACGTCATCAACCTCTGGAGTCGTCTCAAGTCGGCCGGCGGCTGTGTAGACCTTTGTCAAGTTCTCATTAACAACAAAATTTGTACTCGTACCAACCAGCGTGCATGTCCCGCCCAGAATCGCAAGATAACTGATGGGCAACAGCAGCCTAGATGCAGTGATTTGATGCCTGCGGCACCAACTCAGAATCACTGGCACCAACATTGCAACGATCGCCGTATTCAACAGAAAGGCACTGGCCGGTACCACTACGGAGGACAAACGGTTGAGCGCGGATTGCTCTCCCCTGGCCGTGCCCAAAATCCAGCGTCCTGCGAAATCGAGGGCACCAGTGTTTCTAAGCGCGTTGGTTACAACCAACAATCCCGCAATGGCGATCACAGCTTGATTCGCAAAACCATCCCAGGCCAACTCAAGAGGTGTGATACCCAGCAACACAAAGAGGCCAAGTGCTCCACAAAAAAGCACATCCGTCGAAACGCGTCGAAATTGCATCGTCAAAAAAATCGCGCCCACGATTAGGAACGCAAATATCTCTTGCAACGATGACATGCTGAAACGGCTATGAGAATACTATTGGACGTATGGCAGGATCAGTGCGTGCACAACGAAGCTCCGAAAAGAACGCTGCACTATTCATTAACAATTGTGTTCTGACGGAGCAAACAGACAAAGTCTTGCCCCCTGGCAGCGTCAAGACTTCGTGATTATCGGCTTGGTTTGGCCGCAAGACACGCACAATCCTCACGCTCGCCCGGTTTGTCTGTGCCGCCAGAACCGGCCCTGCTCGCTACGTCAATTGTAAGAGTTGGTAGAAAATCGCGAACAGGGGATGCATCCCGGTTCGATAACTTTTGACAGTCCGGCAAACAGAACTGCCAAGAAGATTGACGAAAGAGCTTGGCATGCCGCTCCATACGTTGCCATCTGAACCCCGCACCAAAAGTTTCCCCGCCGACTTGGTAGCGTTTTTTCTAGGACAATAAACTCATTCGCGTGCCGTGATAGACAACGGTATTCGAGCGGAGAATAAAATGAAGACCCTACCATCCACAATGCTGCGATACATTATCGTCTTGGTGAGCATTGCGTCGGTTCGCACCGCCTCAGCCAACGACTGGCCATTTCAAGTTGACTTGAGCGGCCGAGGAATCAACGTCATGCGGCAGGAAGATTCGCTCGCCCGACCAACTAATGCAACGCCCAGACTTGCTACGCGACCAAACCTGAAGTGGTCAGAAGCATTCAATCTTTTCAAGGTCGCTAAGCAACTCGATTATGTCCAGCTTCTTCCAAAAGTTGCATCGAAGACGGAAGCTCTGGGCAGCTACCAGTCAGGTTGGGACAAGCAGCCGGGCGCTGCACAAAACCGAAGCATTGATCCGGTGCAACCTGCAGCGAAAGACCTGCTAGTTCGCGCCGCGTTGGACGAGCCAGCCCCCACACCTGTACGCGAATCGCATACCCTCGCAGAAATTGGTTATTCGGAGCACTGCTTCGGCCCGTCTTACCTTCCGTACGACTATTCCTTAGCAAGCAATCAATCGCAAGAATACGGTGTTACAGCTTTGCAAACCCAAGCAGCGTTTGAGTTCGCTGCAGATCTGCACTGCCGAGTTTCTGATCAACTCATCAGCGGAGAGTTTGCGACCAATTTCGGCGAAAGAATCGCTAGCGGGATTCGCCAGTTGAGCATTCAGCTCGAAAATGGAATTGCTGCAACGACAAAAGGTTGGAACGTCACGGTGAAAGACAGCTTGCCAAAGTATGCATACTTAAGCAGCAGTAGTGGCATGGTACTGGTCCCCATAGAGTTAGCTCAGCGATGGGATTCCCTCAAGGGCATTTCACCCAACACCACCGGAGTCGCTATCTCAAAGGCTGCGGTCAGTCCCAAGAGCTTGAAAATGGTCCGGCAGCTCACTACCACGGTTCGCCTGGGAGTCGCTTCAGCTTTGGACAACATAGGTGACAGCTTCCGATTTCTTTCGTCAAAGATCTCAGCAACTACTCCCAAGGTAGCTTCGGACAACGATTATCCGAATCCACTTCGATGATGCGAATGTGCCGTTGCCCAGACCATGATTCGACCGGTCTGGGCACTGGTCGCTAGTGTTCGGACAAGAGCGGTGCTGGAGATTGGGCACTTGCTGTCCTCTTACCCAACCAGACAATCAACAAGAGCCCACCGAACAACATGGCTCCACCTGTTACCAACCAAGTGACTGGTAAATGCTCCTGGTCCTCGGACAAAATACCAAACCGTCTGATAGCGTCTTGATAGTGGGAAGTAGTGAGCAACAGGCCGTTGTGTAGGCCATGTACGATAACTGCTGGCCATAGGCTGCGCGTGCAAACGGCAATCAAGCCAAGAATTATTCCCATGAAGGTAGAAGGCAGGAAACGCTCCACCGCCAGGACCTGCGATGTCAATACATGCATCAGACCGAACAACACACTTGAAAGTAAAATAGCCCAGACTGGCTTGAGCCGGCCCAACGAACTAAGAACGAACCCGCGAAACAAAAATTCCTCGCATATCGCGGGCGCAATCGCGAAGACAAACAAGACCTTCCACAACG
>DNPC01000437.1 GCA_003501565.1 Planctomycetaceae bacterium
AGACCGCTGGACGGATGCAGGAACTCGAGCCCAATAGGTCGGACAGGTGGAGGCAATTGGGCGTATCGATTCTCCACCGCCTGTTGATCGACGAGATCCTCCAGCTGAAGGATCATCCCAAGCCGACCTACGTGCACGACATCAACACAGTCGCTGCAGAATTGACCAGCGACAGATTCCCACTCGCTGCCTTGGTCATGCCCGCGAGCGTCGATGACGTGCGCTCGATCAGCGAGGCGGGCGAGCGCATGCCGGCGAAGAGCACGTACTTCTACCCAAAACTGCTCAGCGGTCTGGTCGTTAATCCTCTCGACTGCTCCTGAGCCTGCTTGGCTCATGCTACAGGCAGATAGCTTGTTGCCCAAGAAACCACCGCTCGGATTGGGTGGCTACTCTAGATAGCTCACCGCGAGTGTTTCACA
The DNA here is from genome assembly GCA_003501565.1 of Planctomycetaceae bacterium. GTDB lineage: Bacteria > Planctomycetota > Planctomycetia > Pirellulales > Pirellulaceae > Aureliella. The sequence continues at coordinate 423 of DNPC01000437.1, forward strand.
TGGAACATTCGTCTCGAATTCGCCAAGCGCCATTGTTTCACATGAAACACAATGCGGTGGGCCGTTTGTTTAGAATGGACGCTCTGCCCGATTGGCAGCAGCCCTCGACCAAATGCCGAACCCTCGCTTCCGGAACGCACCGATGTCCTTCACTTTGCCCTGCTGGTTTTCCCTTGCTCGAACTAGCTGTTTGATCGGTGTTTGCTGCTTGGGTTTATCCGCTATGCCTACCGTTTGCTTGGCAACAGAAGAACAGCCAAAGAGTACGGCCAATACTCTGAGCGTCGGCGACATCCGACAGCTCGAGTCTCTGTGCGAAGCTCATGATGGAGATGTTTCGGTTGCAGTTCAAATCTTTGGGCCCGATGGAGAAAGCTGCGGACGATTCGAACGCGCGGCTGAACGCACGCAGCCCACAGCAAGTCTGATCAAACTACCGGTCATGATGGAGTACTACCGACAGGTTGATGCAGGGCAGTTGTCACCCACTCAGCGGATCGAGCTGACGGAGGCCGACAAAGTGCCTGGGAGCGGCATACTAACCGAACACTTTTCAGCCGGTGCTCAACTGCCACTCGAAGATATCGTACGGCTAATGATTCGGTACTCTGACAATACCGCAACGAACATGGTGCTCGACGCGATTGGACTTGAGAGTACAGCTGCGACCATGAAAGCACTGGGATGGCCCGAAACCCAGATCCATTCCCAGGTCTACCGCCGCAGCACGTCATTTGCTCCACAAAGAAGCCAGAAATACGGATTGGGAAGCACCACCGCAAGCGACATGTTGGAAATCCTGGTCGCGCTCCATCTCGGTGACCTCACATCGGCTGAGCTTAAAGACTCCGGGAAGAAACAATTGCCAATCGGTGAAAGCTCCCGACAAAAAATGCTCGCCCACCTCTCCAGCTGCGAGGATGATACGAAGCTTGGTCGGTATTTGCCAACCGGTGCGACGCTTGCAAACAAGACCGGTGCGGTGTCACGCGTCCGCACCGATGCTGGCATCATCCGCTACCGTGATCACACCATTTTGGCCGTAGTCCTGACTTCGAACAATGCAGACACGAGCTGGACGGATCGCAATGCGGCAGAGCGGCTCTGCGGCCGGATCGGACAAGTCCTTACGTCCGCGATTCCCCGCCCCGCTTCAAAAGAGCCAGAGGCAACAGCACTGGGGCAAGGCGCTACTGGCTTTATGGTCGAAGCGCTTCAACGAACGCTTAACGATCGTATCGCAGCAGGCTTGGGTGTTGATGGCGACTTCGGCCCAGCGACCGAATCTGCCGTTCGCAAGTTTCAACAGACGAAGGACATCGAAGTCACAGGAGTCGTCGACGACGCAACTTGGACGGCACTTGGGCAACTGATCACCAAGGATGATCCGGTTCCGCCACCAAGCATCGTGAATACAGAGGTACTACCCAAGTCGCCTCCGCTGGATCTGCAAGCCGCGCCTCAGGTATCTGCCAAGGCTTGGGCGATGTACGACCTCACGAAAGACGAAATGTTGGCAGGCAAAGCACCCGACGAAAGACTGGATATCGCCAGTACCACCAAAGTCATGACTGCTTACGTAGTCCTCAACTGGGCGCAGTCGCATCCGGAGTGCCTCGACGAGACCGTGACGTACTCCACCCGTGCCGACAAGACACTCGGAAGCACTTCAGCGGTTCGAGCTGGAGAACAACTTAGCGTTCGGGAGACGCTCTACGGTTTGCTACTGCCAAGCGGTAACGATGCGTCGGTGGCCCTCGCCGAGCACTTCGGCCAACGCGTTAGCGGCAGTGAGGATATCCTGACGGCCGAAGAAGCCTACACCGCGTTTGTCGAAGCCATGAATCGAGCCGCACGGGAGCTCGGCATGAACAAATCGAGTTTTGAAAATACGCACGGGCTGACCGCCAGCGATCACAAGTGTTCGGCCGCCGATCTAGTGATCCTGGCCAAAGCTGCCCTTGGGCTGCCATTATTCCGCACGATCATTCAGACTAGGCAGCACGGGTGCACGTTGGTGAGTAAGCAAGGCTATTCTCGCGACGTTGTCTGGAAGAACACCAACCGCCTGCTCGGCCAGGAAGGCTTCTACGGCATGAAGACCGGGACGACATCCGCTGCTGGCGCGTGTCTGATTTCGTTGAGCAAAATCGACGGCATCGAACGCATCCTCGTCACACTTGGCAGCACGAACTCCGACGCTCGCTACATCGATTCACGCAACTTGCACGCCTGGGCCGCTCGTCAGTAGCCTGGCGAGCCTCGCCAGGCAGCATTTCAGACGTGCCTGAGCCAGCCTGCAGGATTGAAACGCAGCCTGCGGGATTGAAACACCAGCCTGCGGCACTGAAACACAGTCTGCTAGATTCTTCCCCGTGATTGCAATTCTCTGTCGGGGCAATCAGACTAGTACGCCTGCAACGAGCGAAACGTACGCAGTCGCTTCAACCAGCCGCGGCACTACCCCCTACTCTCCTCCATACCTGCGAGCCCACCCATGCGCACCCACCTCGGCCCTCACGTTCTGTCACTTCGCCTTGCTGCCAGACTGTGCCCAAGCGTAGCAGTCCTCGCAGCAATCCTCGCCACATCCCCGCTGGACACCGCCATTGGGCAAGATGCAGCGGCCACGGCCAGTACCGCGCAGGCTACAGGCTCAGTTTCAGCAGCCGCAGCTGCACAGTCGACCCAGGAAAAACCGGCATCCGCAGAAGTATCCACGAAGGACGGAAAAGAGGCTTCGGCGTCGAGCGTTTCGGAATCCGGTACTTCCGTGAAAGCCACTTCCGAGCAAACCGATTCAGCGGCCAAGCAAGAGGACGCGGCGGCAAAGGAAGCTACAGCTGCAAGCCCGAAAGAGCCAATCGAAATCGAGGCTGAACTACCGCCTGAACCTAAAGCAACGCAAGTCCCTGAAAACGACTCTGACTACAATTTGCTCGGTGAGTTCAAGGGCTCCGTCGAAGTCGATGGCGAGTCGAGCGAGCTAGGAATCCAGATCCGGCCGATCGGTAATGGGCTGTTTGAAGCTGTTCAGTACGCCGGTGGTCTTCCCGGTGATGGCGCCGACACCGAACAGTCTGTTGAACTAATCGGAAAACGATTCGGTGATTCAGTTGTGCTCTCGGGAGGTCCTTGGGTCATCTACGCCGGTGCGGATGCTTGCACTGTACTGAACGCTACCGGACCCGTCGGTAAACTCGAGCGGCAAATGCGGTCGAGCCCAACGATGGGCTCCGCTCCGCCGGAGGGAGCAACAATACTATTTGATGGAACGAATACGGACCAGTTTACCGTCGCCCGGATGACTTCCGATGGCTTATTGGCCGAAGGCGCTGATGTGCTGCCAATGTTCCAAGACTTCAACATGCACGTCGAATTCCGATTGCCGTACATGCCGGACAGTGACGGTCAGAAACGCGGCAATAGCGGTTGCTACCTACAGAGCCGCTACGAAGTCCAGGTACTAGACTCATTCGCAACGTTGCCGGTATTTAACGGGTGCAGTGCGTTGTACAGATTTAAGCAACCCGATCTGAACATGTGCCTTCCCCCACTGCAGTGGCAGACCTACGACATCCGATTCACTGCTGCCCGATGGGGTGCCGATGGAACCAAGCTCCGTAATGCTCGCATTACGGTTTGGCACAATGGCATCAAAACCCAAGATGACGTCGAGTTGCCCAACAAGACAGGGGCTGGAAAACAAGAAGAACCAACGCTGCTGCCGATCCGATTCCAGAACCATAGCGACCCAGTCCGTTTCCGAAACATCTGGATCGTCGATCGTGGACTGCTCGATATGCCTGAATTCCCAATGCCCATTGCTCAACAGATAGAAACCGAGGAAGCAGCGGCTGAGTGAGTTCGTAGTTACTCGGTTGCTCATGCCAGCGCCCTGCAGAATGGGGTGCATTGCAGAATGGGTTGCGCTGCATAGAGATATGCACTTCCCAACAGGGGGCACTATTCACATCTGACCGTCCACTTGACCGTCATCCGTGGCGACTCGTGTTCTCAAAAACGTAACGAATCGCTTCTGAGAGATGATTCGCGGCCCAAGCTGGGGTTCGAGCGTCAATTGACCTGCGGGCTGCAGCTTGCATCTGGCTCAGCTTCGTGGGACTCGTCGACAAACAACGTGCAAATGCTGCGCGAAGCTCTTCCCGTTGGTCTGGACAAAAACGCCAGCCGGTCTCATCTTCGACAATCAGTTCCGCCACCGCCTCGGAGTACACACTTCCCAGCACCGGGGTAGCAGCAGCAAGTGATTCATTGACGACCATCCCCCATTCATCTGCCAACGTGGGCAACACCAACACGGCGTGTTGACCGTAAAGCTCGGCAAGCTGACTGTAAGTCCGATGACTTACTATCCGGATGCGCAAATTGGATGGAAGCGAGAAAGACTCGAGCTGTTGCTGTTCTCGACCTTCGCCGGCCAGCGTGAGTTCCACCGACATTTCAGGATGCTCAATTAGCCAGTCAGCAAGTTCCTGCAGGAAACCTACTACTGCTTTCCGCTCTGACAGAGCACCGCAGTATAGCCAGCGATTGATCGGCACCTGGCGAGGACAGGCCACCTCGAGAAACTCTGATGCATCGGCTGCATAAGGAAATGAGAAGACCTTTTCTTCCTTGACTCCCAGAGTCCTCAAATACTGCTTTCCAGACTCACTATTTGCAGTGACAGCCGCAGCGCGGCTCAGCAGCCACCGACGAAGACGAGTTTGAATCTTGCCGCGCCCCTGTTCGGTATGCACCGACATGTTAACGGCTAAGATCAACGGGCAGCGAGCAGTTTTTGCATAGCCCCCAGCCAACATACTGCGCGCCCCGAGTTCTTCTGAAACGACAATATCTGGCTTGATGCTTCGCAACCGGCGGATGGTGTCGGTCGGAAAATGCCGCTCACCTGTTTCGCGAAATGCGCGACCTTTTCCGCCCGCACGGCCTCGCCAAGTCTTCCGAAGGCTGAATCCGCGTTGGACCACCACTTCGATACCGTCCCAATCTGCTTGCCATGCTCGATCTGATTCCATCTCAGTCGATACCAAAACGGTCAGCCGCTCAACGCAGGCAGCAAGCGCACGATAAACCTCTGCCTGATAGGGAGGAATGTAACCGGTCAAAAGCGCCACATGCACCGGCAGTTTCTCAGGCAGCCCAGTCACGATTCAATGACCGCCAAGCGATCCTCATCGGACGACGGCATCTCCTGGTTGGGTGTTCCACTCTCGACGGCAAATCGAAGGCAAAGGAACGCCGTTAGCAGAGCGCCTGCCGCGTAGCCGATTGCCATCGCCATAGAGATCCGAATCAGTGATTCACCAATGGGTAAGCTAAACGCACTCACAAGCATAACGACGGCTGCAACGATTCGGGTGAGCACTCCATAGCTACCTTTCCCGCAGCCTCTCAGAAACCCATCACCGACTAAGCCACAACCATGCGCTGCCATCGCAAACAGCAGGACCTTTGCCACCGGCACGATTCCATCAAACTCATCCTGAAACAACAGGTCAAGCAATGGTTCGATTACGAACCACAAGGCCGCGAGGGCTGCCGTTTGGAATACGAGGATTACTACCATCCTGCCCGCAACCTGCCGCCGCGTCAGTCCCTCCCCGGCGGAACCGCTTCGAAATGAGTAGAGCGCAAATGTATGGGGGCCGACCAACAACAAGGAAGCAGCCGGAAGTGCGGTAATGTAGAAACCGTAGTCCTTCATACTGACCATCCACAACAGCAAGATGTGTCCGAGGCGATCAAACATATCCCCCGCTAGCACCGCCAGGCCGTCTCCGGCGCCTTCGCGAATCAGTCGTGCGGATGTCGGACTAGCTGGGCCAAACGGATTCCAATATCCCGTCATCGCTGCATACTGTACCAACCCGATCACAGGCACGAGCACCGTGAGTCCGGCAATAAGCGGCAGAGAGTCCCACTGATTGAGAAAGAGAAAAAGCACGATAACTGGAAACACAGCCGCCGCAAAAACCCGCGCGATGTTGTATCGCCGAAAATCGCCTTTGCCATGGTCGACGGCCAAGAGCGTCAGTCGCATGTGCTCCAGCGGGAGCATCATGGAACAGACGAAGCACAAAATCAGTACATGACGCTTGTCGCTGGGGACGGCCGCATACGAAAGACACATCGCGACCGCCATCGAGCTGAGACCGGTAATCGCGCCCACTCGTACAGCCGCACGACGTAGCGGAATGTTCTCGTCAGAGCCTGCTTCTGATGACTCCATTGCACGCCGTGCGATAGAGTACAGCGTGCCCGCTAGCCCAACGAATAGCATCGTCTGCGTGAACAACATCGCCGTTCCGTATTCCCCTCTGCCGACGGGACCGAGTAGTCGAGCGAGGAGAATTGAATGCAGCGCTTGGAGACCGAAAACAGCGAATGAACTACCGATGCTGCCGATCATTCCCACTCTTGCCATCACCAACGCAAACACTCTGACGGCAACCGACTGCTCGGCAGCCGCGGCCTCAAGTGTCGCTTCGGGAGGAGGAGAGTCCATAGGGTCGTTTTCAATTCACTCTGAATCAGCAGCCTTCTCCAGCAATCGTAGCCGGATGTGGGCCAGTCGCAATGCACTGCGCCACGAATCGCCAGCTGCTGAACGTGCAGAAAGCACGCTACAGACATAATC
>DNPC01000362.1 GCA_003501565.1 Planctomycetaceae bacterium
CTGGTGCGTGAACAAGCACGATCCGGCGCGTCGTTGTACTCTCTGAAAGAAGAAACTCTCCACGCGCTTAAGCCTGACTTGATCGTGACACAAGCTGTTTGCAACGTTTGCGCGGTCTCGGATGCCGATGTCACCCGCGCTGTTAAGCAGATGCCCGGCGCACCCCAAGTCCTAAACCTCGAACCCAACAATCTTGCGGAGGTGTTTGATAGCTTGGAATTGGTCGGCAAGGCCGCGGGCGCGGAGTCTCGTGCGTCAGAGGTCGTCGAACAACTGCGGAGCCGTGTCGCGCGAGTTCGAAATCAAACATCATCGCTTGCACAGCTAAAGTCGGTGGTATTCCTCGAGTGGATCGATCCGCCGTTCTGCGCCGGCCATTGGACTCCAGAGTTGATTCGCTTCGCCGGTGGAAAGGAGTGTTTGGGCGAAAGCGGAAGTCGGTCTCGCACCATCACTTGGCGCGACATCATCCAGGCGGACCCTGACGCGTTGGTATTGGCTTGCTGCGGGTTCGACGTACCTCGAACACTTCTCGAACTACCCAGCTTGGAAAATCGGCCGGAGTTTCAGACACTCCGCTGCGTCCGAAATGGCGCCGTTTACGTGATCGACGGTAACGCTTATTTCAATAGGCCCGGTCCTCGGCTTGTCGACGGTCTGGAGGTTCTCGCAAACGCTCTGCACGAATCCGTTCATCCTCTCCCAGCTCACTTGGAGCCCGCCTACCGAGTCCAACCCAATGCAGGATAGGCCAAAGCCACTTTGTTCAGCCTCCTGACGTTGCCAACGACGCTACCATCCACTGAAACTCTTACTTTACAAGGCAGACGAAATGAAGAAATATAAGCTCGAATCACTCATCTATTATTCGAAACTCTTCGCAGAGAAAGAGCACATCGCAGAAGCGTCCTCAAAAGACATTCAAGCGAAGCTGGACGAGTATGCGGCGAAGGGCTACCGACTCGTGTCGACCGATGCGACCGACTTTGGCTTCGCCGTCTACTTCTACTTGTACTTCGAGGCGGATGCTTAGGCAGTCAGGGCTGCCGAGCCAAGATTCAACAAGTCAGGCTGCCCAGAGTCAGGTTCACAATAGTTTCTGCCAGGTCGTGTTTAACCAGCAGACTTCGCGTCACTCAACGCAGAACTGGAAATAGCGACCACGGAACAGTCTGATCGCACCTGTATTTAAATCGCCGTTGTCCAGCTCGCAGTCAAGCTCCAGGAGATCTGGCAGAGGTGCGTCTCTGCTGCTTGCGAAGCGGATCGAGATGCCCAGCGAACCGACGCTGGTGCCTGGCCCATTCCAGTCGTAAGTTCCACCTAGCGGCGTGGTCGAGAAGTCGATGGGACCAAGGGAATCGGCAATCTCCGGCGGCACCACGCCTGAGTCTGTATTGGCGGGCCAACTTCCACTCGTAGCTCGATACAACTCGCATGCCCGCACAATGATCTGCATCTGTCGTACCGAAGCTCTTAAGCGTGCCTCGTTCACGCGCGAATCCACGATTGGGATCGCTACAACCGCAACGATCGCAATGATGATGGTGACAACCACGACTTCGATTAGTGTTAGACCTATGCGCATGGGAAACGGCTCCTAGCGAAAAACTAGATCACGCTGCAGCACCAGAGAACACACAACTGTGCCTCTGCCAGTGTTTTGCGGGTACTACGTTCTCGCGTGTCGCAAACGCAAGAGACGCCTCCCATTCGCACGCCTCCTGCGCGTGGTCGCGCGCAGGCACGGCCTGCATCGATTCCGAGTGGATCCATTTCGCTTGAAGCCGTGCAGACGAATTTCCGTGCAACGCTTTGAGCCAGAAATTGCAGGAGCGCAACATTGGACAGACCGTCTAACTGATAAAGGGCAGGTAACTTGCACAATAAAACCGGGGGGTAGAGAGCCCCACCCTCCACCAAATCAGACCGAAATCCGCAGTCACTTCCTCACCGCAGATGCTCGAGGATTTGCTAGCTGGTACCCTGTCACTCGTGACGACCAGAACGCAATGCAAACCCCAGACTATTTATAGTGCCCGAGAGAACCTTAAGTGACCAAGAAGCGTGATAGGAACTCAGCATCTAACGACGACACATCGAATACAGACGAGATGTTAACTGCGGTCTACCAAGAACTGCGTTCTTTAGCCGCCGCTCGACTAGTCAATGAATCAGAAGGCAACACGTTGCAACCGACCGGCCTCGTGCACGAAGCCTACCTTAGATTGGTGCTCGCAGAGGGATCCGGCGATTGGGATTCGAAAGGGCATTTCTTCGCAGCTGCCGCGGAAGCAATGCGCAGGATTTTGGTTGATCGTGCACGTCGACGACTTGCACGTAAACATGGCGGTGAAATGCGGAGGGTCAGCCTAGAGGTCGATCTCGTCGGCCAAAACGACTCATCTCAAACGTTGCTCAACCTCGACGAAGCTCTTGATCGCTTCGCTGCTGAGGATCCCCAAAAGGCAGAGCTTGTAAAGCTTCGTTATTTCGCCGGAATGTCGGAATCGGAAGCCGCCGATGTTTTGGAAATCTCAAGAGCCACCGCCTCCAGGCATTGGAGTTATGCGCGTGCGTGGCTGTTCTGCGCCATCAAAGATCTGCACTCGGAAAACGAGAATTGATAGTAAATTTCATTTCGGTGAGGCGCGCGACCTGACTTTCTCGCATTAACTCCTGTATCGAACCCCAACGGAGCTTTATGTATGACCCAGCAGCCGCGTGATATCGAAATTATCTTCTCAGAAGCGCTCGAGATTCGTGATCCCAAGGAGCGGGAACAGTTCTTGGAACAGGCATGCGGCGGCGACACAGGTCTCAGGCAGCGTTTGCAGGAGCTCTTGGACGCTCACGCTCAGGCTACTGGCAGTTTCATGGATTCGCCGCCAACTAGTACCGTTGACGCCAAAACCGAGCCCAGTTTTCGTTCGGGTACACAAGTCGGTCCCTACCGCCTCCTTCAAAAACTAGGTGAGGGAGGCTTTGGGGTCGTATTCGCCGCTGAGCAAAAAGAACCCGTAAACCGCCGCGTCGCGCTGAGAGTCCTCAAACTCGGGATGGATACGGGGCAGGTGCTCGCGCGTTTCGAAGCCGAACGGCAAGCCCTCGCAATGATGGATCACCCCGGGATCGCCAAAGTCTTCGACGCGGGGGCTACGCCTGAGGGACGTCCCTACTTCGTGATGGAATTGGTGAAAGGGGAGCCTATATCGCGATATTGCGACAAACAACACCTTACACCCAACCAACGATTGGGACTATTCGTCAAACTCTGCCACGCGGTCCACCATGCCCACCAAAAGGGAATCATCCATCGCGACTTAAAGCCCCAAAATGTCCTAGTAGCTGAATATGACCGAGTACCTGCACCCAAAGTTATCGACTTCGGTATTGCCAATGCAACCAACCAAAAGCTGACGGAAAAGACTGTCTTCACCGAAACCGGACAGATGATCGGGACTCTCGAATACATGAGCCCCGAACAGGCGGAACTATCACAACTTGATATCGATACGCGTAGCGACATTTACTCGCTGGGCGTCATATTGTACGAACTGCTAACCGGTGTAACGCCGTTTGAAGCCCGCCAATTGCGCTCAGCGGGTTACGCGGAGATGCTACGGATCATTCGCGAAGAAGAACCGCCCAAGCCCAGCACGCGAATCAGCGGGTGGGGAGAGTCAACGCAGAAGCTGTCCGGTGCACGTCGCCTATCAATCCAGAAGATGCGTAAGCTCGTTCATGGTGATCTGGACTGGATTGTGATGAAGGCGCTAGAAAAGGATCGCGGCAGGCGATACGAATCAGCAAGTGCTTTCGCAGACGACGTT
>DNPC01000223.1 GCA_003501565.1 Planctomycetaceae bacterium
ACAACGATCCCGGGGTCTTTTGTGAAGCGGCGTTCGGCTGTTTCTTCCCGGTCTATGAATAGCGGCGGCTGACATTGACAGGGTACGGTGGCCGATGCTGACATGGTGCAGCGTCAAACGTTTTCGCAAGCAAGGAAGCTACTGCTTCTGAACTCTCAACATGATTTCAACTGGAGTCTGTGGTGCAAAGTGTAGTCGAAACTGCTTCTGAGGCGGCACGTAGAGGCGGCAGTGTTCTGCGTGATAAGTTTGGGCGTGTCGACGTGCAAGAGAAAGCGCCATCGGATCTTGTCACCGACGCGGACTTCGCTTCACAAGCTGCAATTGAGGAACTGTTGACGTCTCGATTCCCGAGTTACGCTTTTTTGGGCGAAGAATCTACCGAGGCGGACCGAGAGTCTGCCCTGGCTTCGGGGCGACCGTTGTGGGTTGTTGATCCTCTCGACGGGACGGCTAATTTCGTCCATCGCCTGCTGAGTTTTTCTGTGTCGATAGCTCTGGTTGAAGATGGGGTTCCAACGCTTGGTGTTGTGTACGATCCGATGTTGGATGTTCTATACGTTGGAGATAGTGACGGACGTGTTACAAAAAACAACAAGCCAATCCGCAATAGCGGCTGCAAGGATCTATCCAAAGCGATGACGTGCTGCAGTTTTCGACCCGGGGTGACTCGTCAGGACACAGAAGTGGGGCAGTTTCTTTGCGTTTTGGAACGGAGCCAGAGTATGCGGCGGCTTGGGTCCGCGGCACTGAATCTTTGCTATCTTGCGGAAGGGTGTCTCGATTCCTACTGGGCTACCAGTGTCAAAGCTTGGGACGTGGCGGCGGGATTTCGCATTGCGAGCAATGCGGGAGTTCAGTTTACGAGCCTTGACCGTTCGGAATTTGACGTATGGAATCCTCGCTTTGTTGCATCAAGTACACCTGAGTTGCAGTCTTCGATGCTTGAGTGCCTCGATCCAAGCTAGCATTGGCTGTCTCTGGTGTCAATTCTGCGTCGGGCGTAGTCGCGGAGGTGGATCTTTAATGAAAACTGAAAAGATCTTGACCTTGTTTCTCACAATTGACTACTAAGTGCTCACACCGAGCGTGAGTTATACGATTGCTTGTGCACTGCTTAGTTGTTCTGCCGAGTGTTCAACACGCCAGGTCTTCACCCCTGTGCACTAGTCTGGCCCTTGAGGTCCAAAAGGCGGCGATCAATGCAGCCGATATCACGTTCACGCCAAAACCGCTGCTGGCTTGCAGTGTTCGTGGCTGCGTTGGTGTCATCTGGTAATGGTTTATGCCAAGACGGATCATCGGTTCTGCGAACACAAGCCAGCACGCCAGCGATGGTTCCCATCAACCCAGGTCCAGGGGTTCTGCCACCAACGACGGCGGTTGGACCGACTTTCGATCCCTATGCAACCACGAACGCGCCCAGCCTACTGCAGCCAGGCCCTGGTTTTCCCAGCACTTCTCCAGCTGCACCGTACAACACGTCTGTTCCACCAGCAGGGTACTCCGGCGCGGCCAACGTCCCACCCAGCCTTCCTGCAAGTGGTTTTCCTCAAGGTGGTACGGTAAGTCCGCCGCCCGCGGCATTACCTTCAACCAGTCCCGCGTTGCCGCCAAGTAGCGTAGCGCCTGGCACCTACCCACCTGCCGCATACGGCAGTACACCCTATCCTGGTGCACCCTATTCCGGTGCTGCAGGAAGCTATCCGGGAACCTATCCTGGCGGATATCCAAACTATGGTGGAGCATCACCATTGATGCCAGGGACTGGACAAAGTGGTGTTACTGGTACATTCCCCTACACGGGCGCGCCGCAGTCCCAACCAGGTGTTTATCCGTCGTCGCCAAGTTCATTGTTTCCCGGTTCCAGTCAGCCGACCGGCATTTTTGGTGGGTTGTTCGACGGATGGTTTGGGAGTCAATATCCATACGGGCAGAATCCCTACGCGCTACCTCCAGCACCCTATCAGAACGCTCCACCCAACACCGGCTATGGCGCTCAGCCTGGATACAACTGGAATCCACAAGGCTCCGTATTCCAAAGCCCCATTGTTGGAGGTTCTGGTGCCTATCCTGAATTTGTTCGGTTCTTCCAGGGTGCTCGGCTGCGGCATGCTTACGTAAACGGAAACAATGATACCGACGCATTGATGATTAATGACACAGATTTTGCAATGGCATTCGCCTGGCCAAACTTTCTGTTTTCGACGCAGCCGCTGTATATGATGCCCTCGTTTTCCTTGCACCAATGGGATGGCCCTAAGGCAGTGGACGCTGATTTGCCTGCCCTGGCGTATTCTGCCTTCTTGGATTTGGGATGGGAGTCTGATCCCGCCAGAATTCTGGGAGCAGAACTTGGATTGCGAGTCGGGATGTTCACTGACTTCAATACTTCGATATCAGATTCCTTGCGTGTTCTAGGACGTGGCATTGGGCGCATTCGCCTCACGCCGCGTGCCACACTAAAGCTAGGTGTGCTGTATCTGGATCGAGTGAAAGTCAAATTGCTGCCAGCGGGCGGATTGCTGTGGCAGCCGAATCCAGATACGCGATTCGACCTCTTCTTTCCTGAGCCGAAGTTGTCGCACTACCTGTCCACGGTTGGCAATTCAGACACTTGGTGGTATGTGGCAGGCTACTACGGCGGAGGGTCTTGGACCGTAGAACGAGCTGGTGGCGGCAAAGAGTCGATGGACATCAACGATTTGCGGTTAGTGTTCGGGCTCGAATGGGGACGCAACGAACAAATCCGAGAAGGCCGGCGTCGCGGCTTTATGGAGATCGGATACGTCTTCGATCGCGAAGTACGCTACAAAGTCTCGACGATGGACAATATGGACTTCCAAGACACAATCATGTTCCGACTCGGTTTCGGATACTGATGGTATGGTGCTGACGCGACAGTGAATCTGCCTGCCGCCGTAATTCAAGATGTTGCAAGGAAAGATAGTACCCACTGTCTAGCGACGTTGGCTGAGGTACACTTTGGCTCCTTACGTCAATGTACGACAGCAAACGACGACAGCTAGCAACGAAAGGTACTGCCGCCATGAGCGACGCGCCAATTTCCCACAACGTTTACTTCACGCTCAATGATCCTTCGGAGAATGCCGTAGATCATTTGGTCTCAGAATGCAAGAAGTACTTAGATGATCATCCTGGATTGACATACTTCGCGGTCGGGAAACTAAACACTGATTTGAATCGGCCGGTAAATGATCATGACTATCAAGTAAGCCTTCATACCGTATTCGAGAACCGGAAGGCTCACGATGACTACCAGGTAGCAGAACGTCACGTAGCGTTTATCGAGGCCAACAAGGACAGTTGGAAGCAAGTACGCGTCTTCGATAGCAATCTTTGCTAGGAAGCGTAGCTAACCAGCTTCGCGAATCCGTTTCTGTTCATGGTTATTTACGCGGCGTTATTGGCGCGGAGTTATTGGCGCGGAGTTATTGACGCGGCGTTATGGAAGCAGGGGTCTTGGAAGCGGCGTTGGTTCGCGCGGGTGTCTGGAACGGTTTTCTGATGGGCGTTCCGTTGCAGCGTGCCAGTCCTTATAGGGCCGCAGCTTTGCTCGGAAGATTATCCATTCGCCCTACAGATCCACTATGCCAGCCTCTGACCGTTTAGACTCCTGCGGCGTCTTGCTGCGTCGATGAGTTGGGTAACTCCGCTGTAAAATGACAGTACTCCAACGACGATTGTCGGCCAGAGGACTGGTGAGACAACGCCAAGAATGATTGCCAGCACTAGCCAATAGGACCACGGGTTTAACGCCTGGTAACTGATGAATTGTGCGCCGATCTGTCGCCTTACTAGCAGTACGGCACCGAGTACGCACAGCATTAGTCCAGCTGCGAATGCTCGATTGATGATCGGATTCGTTCTTGCGGGAACAACCAGGTGAACTTCTTCAGAAGATATCCGGTAACTCACGGCATTGTTCGATAGGCGTGTTGCCGCCTGCCCCGGAGTCAACTCGAATGCCTCCAGTGGTAGTTCGAAATTACTGCAGGCTTCTGCCCAAAAGTCAGCTGTGGATACTCGAGGAAGTGTTCCCGGGTCGGGACCACTTGTTGAGTTGAGAACGATGGTGGAATCCAGTGGTATCCTGAGCTGGGAAGGTTGCCAGGCTTGCATCCAAGTTTCAACCTCAGCAGGCTCCAATGAAACGAGTGAGCCGAAGGAATCGTTGACAACTTCAGCCCATTTTCGAGCTCGCTTGGCTGCGTCCCACTGCTCCAAGATATCTTTAGGATCAAACCCGACCGAATCTAGTGCGGAAGATACCAGTAGCTCTGGCGGTTCTGCCGGACTAGCGATTTTCGGCATACGCAGTGTTGGATCTGCTGGATCGACCTGCCATGCCAATAGCAACTCAAAGTGCACTGGCAGATAGTTTGGTGATAGCTGCAAATTGACGGAAGCTCCGTTTCGGTCCAACCCGCTGTCTGAAGTGTTCTTGTTCCAGCCGACGATCCTACCACCGCAGGTAGCAGATAAGATGTCACACCCTGCAGGTAGCTCCAACACAATTTCAGTTTGGCCCGCTGGCTCGACCCAGAACTGATAGCTTCCTCGGGCTTCGCTTTCTGAGGCTTCGCTTAGAACGAATTCGCGATGCAAGATAGTGGCAGGTTGTACGGTGCTGCTTCTCTCCCAGCTTACTTGGGTCTGTGGGTTCAGCATCCGGAAGACGCTAACCTGATCCAATGAGGTGCTGGGGAGGAGCGCTGCCGATATCCAGCTGGCTGGATTATTAACCGATGCACCGACTTGCGTCCACGTTGCCGACACGTCTTCCTGTTGGCCCGACGCCGTAAGTTCTTTGGGGAGGGTTAGTAGCCGTTCCTTCGTCCGACCGGTCAGTAAGCTTATGTTCGGAATCGAGATTGACTGGCTCGAGGTTGATGATGCAACAGGGAATGAAAAACTAACCTGCGAGCGACCACTGCTAGGTGCTGGTGGTATCAGGCACAGGGTCAGCGTGTCCTCTGATCCTGAGGGGACAAAGCGGCGTGGCAGGTTGCCAAACTGTAGTGTATCGCGAACTGCCGCCGGGATTTCGAAGCACGCAACATCAAGCGCGGACGATAGATCGGTCCACACACAGTGAAGCGTACAAATCCAACCCGCCTGGGACTGTTGAAGCTGGAAAAGCAAACTGGCTGAATCCGTGTTGGCGCGTCTGCTGAGCCGGAACTGTCCAATTGAGTGCTCGTCCGCCTCACCACCAGTGTGTTCACCGATTGGAAGCTTTACTTCGGCTAGCGGGACCTCCAAGTCTTGCAACAGCTGGAGATCGGAAAAGTTTGGTGGAGTTTGAAAGAGCGGAGATTCGCTTTCAAGTTCAGCTATCAATCCGGCACCACGAAAGATCTGCAGGATTGATGATTTGGATTTGCTGTTCGAAACCGAAAACCGAGGAATATTCGCAAAGGTGTCGAGCTGCGTAGTAAGCGTGCTAGAAACGGAAATCTCCGAATACGCATTGGTTGGTCTGAGTATCAATTTGTCTCCAATATCATCGGTCCCGACCAGAAATTCCGACGTCGCAACACCATCAAAAGCTACTTCTCGAATTCTCGTATTTGGCGGTGAATGTATGATTTGCTCGGAAGTGCTGCTTTCGGGGAATTTCAAACGGTAATCGAGTCGAGCAAAACCGTCACCCAGATGGAGCGAATTGAGTTCTTCGACTGCGGCTGGTTGAGGAGCTGCGGCTAATATGCGACGAACGGTGGGTGATTGCCCTTCAGACAACGATTGGAAATTCGCAACATCTCCTTCGAATAGTCGTAGTGCGCCCCAGTCTTCCGTCGCAGTTTCATCTGTGGGTTGCCACGACGATCCCAGTCCCTCCGGTTTCCACTGTGCCCCTACGGTTGATGACCACGACAACGTGCGGCGAGCATTCACGGCCAGGTCTGAGGCAAGGAATGGAACCGCCAACGATCTCGTCCTTTCGAGATTTCGCGGTAACAAAAGGACTTGGAGAGTGATGTTTTCTGATTTTGACGGATCGAGGCGGACTTGATAACTCTTTTGAATCCCCACAGGTGCGATCAACTCGCTGGCTATCACCTTCCCATCTCCCCAGTTGTTACCGACCGGCGTCCAGCCGGAATCGATAACGACTTCGACCTCACGGTTGGCCGGTGGTGCTGGGATCGTCAGCTTTGCCGCCGCGACTAGGCGCTGTGGTCCTGCGTGTAACCAAGTGTGCATTCGGGCAGAATCTTGTGCCGGAATGCCGACAGGTTGCCTCGATGACTCTACCCACGTGATGTCAATCGCACTTACGTTACCGATCCGAGCTAGAGTACTAGCCATAGATCGTTGAATGGGACCAATCGAGTTAATTTCAAAATCCTGCTGGGAGTCAGCAACGACTCGCAATGTCGCTATTGGCAAAGGTGCTACGGAAATGAACACCGCGCCTTTGCCTGCAGTTCGTGGAGCTTCAAACTCCCGGAATTTCATCTGGACTGCGACCAAACCACTGACTCGGGGGCGAAATACGATTTCTGTCGGAGTTTGTTCGACGCGTCCACCGAGAGCAACGCCGATCCCGTCCACAGTTGCACTCTGCAATTCCACTTGATCTGACCGCAGCGGAAGCTTGACAATCGAGTCTTCGCGAGGAAGTTCCACTCGCAAATCAACTTGAAACTCAACCATCCGACGCATCGGATCAAGCGAGCTGCGTCGCAGCCGAATCTGGTAGTCGATCGCCGTGATCCGCGGCGGGGAAGAGGCGCTTTCTCCATCCTTTA
>DNPC01000760.1 GCA_003501565.1 Planctomycetaceae bacterium
GGGAATGGAGCGAGTCCGGGGAAAGATCAGACTAGCCAAACCGTCCAGTCACGTAATCCTCGGTTTCTTTGAGCATAGGTTTTGTGAAAATCTGGTTCGTCGGCCCAAACTCAATTAGACGCCCCAGGTACATGAATGCGGTGTAATCGCTGATTCTAGAAGCTTGTTGCATGTTGTGTGTCACGATCAAAACCGTGTAATCTCCACGCAGCCCTTCGATTAGGTCTTCGATCTTGCCAGTTGCGAGCGGGTCGAGTGCCGAACATGGTTCGTCAAGCAACAGGACTTCCGGATCACTGGCGATCGCCCTGGCGATACACAGGCGCTGCTGTTGGCCGCCGGAAAGCCCCAGGCCACTTTCGTTGAGCCGGTTGCGGACTTCTTCCCACAGAGCAGCGCCCTTTAAACTCTGCTCACAGACACCGGAAAGGACTTGTTTGTCGCGTTGCCCGTCGATCCTCAGTGGATAAATCACGTTTTCGAAGATACTCATCGGAAACGGATTCGGTTTTTGGAAGACCATTCCCATTCGTTTTCGAAGTTCGATTACGTCGACGCCGGTATCGAAGATCGAATCTCCCCCCAGCTGGATATCGCCGCGCGTAGTCAGCCCGTCGATCAGGTCGTTCATCCGATTGACGCTTCGCAGCAGCGTACTTTTGCCACAACCGCTGGGCCCAATGAGGGCGGTCACTTGGCCACGTGGGATCGGCATCGACACATCGTACAGTGCCTGCTTCTTGCCGTACCACAGACTGAAGTCCTTGATTTCAACTGCAGTGTCCGCGTCATGGACACTTGGGTGAATCACCGCCTCGACAGACTTTCCTGAGGCAATGTCTTCCAAGCGGTTCGACTGCGTACCGCTGGGGTCGATAGCTTGTGCTGGAGTAGATTCTGACATGTCTCTTGGGACCGTTTAGAACTGGTTGCCTTGGAAACGTCTCTTCAAGCGGGCTCGTAGGAAGATCGCAAAGATATTCAATGCAGCCACAATTGCAATTAACAACAACGTGCACGTGAAGACCATGGGTACCGCAGCGTCACTGTTTTGGCTTTGGAAGCCTAGGGTATAAATCTGATAACCCAGGTGCATGAAGCTGCGCGAGCCATGGAAGAATGGAAATTCACTGTCGAGCGGCAAATCTGGTGCTGAAGGTAACGCCCCCACTAGCATGAGCGGCGCGACCTCGCCAGCACCGCGGGCCATGGCCAGGATTGCACCGGTCAAGATTCCAGGACGTGCGTGTGGCAGGATGATACGACGAATCGTCTGCCATTTACTCGCTCCACAGGCCAGCGAGCCTTCGCGAAGCGAGTTGGGAACCGCGGACAATGCCTCTTCTGTAGCGACGATTACAACGGGAAGCGTTAGGAGAGCCAGCGTTAGCGCCGCCCACAAGAGACCGCCCTTGCCGAACGTCGGGTTGGGCAGTTGAGCTTGGTAGAACCCGTCAAAGAAAGGGCTTTTCAGGATCAGTGCTGCACCGATCGCCAAGCATGATAGCCACAAGACGAGCGTAAGCCGCGAAACCCACTTCTTAAAGGCTGTTGCGTTGCCGGTAGGTCCACCGGTGGAAAGACTAGCGAAGAATGCTGCGGTGCCAATCACGGCACATGCTGCAAGCCAAACGAACCATGTTGCAGCGGGCCAAGGGGTGATATCAGCATTCTTTGCACCGCCGTCGATGTAGGCACCAATGGTGTAACAGAAAAACGAAAACCCAAACACTCCGTATACGATCGATGGAACACCAGCAAGATTGTTGATCGATATACGAATAACACTGACCAGGGGACCACTGCCAGCATACTCTCGCAGGTAAAGTGCCGCCATCACGCCGAAAGGCACTACGGCGATTGTCATGATGAGTGTCATCACAATTGTGCCCCAAATAGCCGGGAACACGCCGCCTTCGGAATTTGCCTCGCGAGGATCTTCCAGTAGAAATTCCGCCCAGCGATCCCAGTAGACGCCTACCCGCTCGCCGAATGTCAGCTTGTTGACTTGGACCACGCGAACAATTTCATTCGCCGCCAGGCGTTGGGTCTGCAGTTGGCTAAGGATGGGCTGTGCTGCTCCGTCGACGTAGCCGCGAGGCGTAATGGACAACGCTTGGCGATTTCCATCTTGGCCATCAAGGAAAACAAGTGTCAAGCTGTCGCCGAAGCTTTCGGCGGCTACCACGTTGTCTCCCGCGGGCACTCCCAATTGTTCGGCAGCAGCGGCGGTAAGTGTGCCACCCGCTATGGCCGCGGCGTCCGCGGTGGAAAGTTCTGTGAGAATCGTCGAGCCATTCGGAACGCAGAACTGAAAACTATCGCGGCTAGCCTGCAGTTCTAGCTCGTCAATCTGTTGCTCCAGAGGACGTTTCTGCTCGAGAGCGTCTTGGTATCCTTGTGCGTATGCAGCCAAGGCATCACGGATTGATTCGGAGTCGCTGTCTGCTCCGGCGAGCCAAGTGGCAAGCTCGGATTTGTGTCGCTCGAGCACGGCAGGCAAGCGGTCGCTAGTGGCCTGTTCGATCAATGACTGCAATTCGTCTGCAAGGCCGGAGTCTATTCCTGGAATGGACGCAAGCGTTTCATCCAACCAGGCGTCGGTTGATTTCACGGCTTTGAGATGTTGCTCCAATTGAGCGATTTGTTCGGCCGAATAGTGCGACGCCTCGGCTTCGATACTTGCCACTGCATCTGAGTCCAATTCGGCCTGGCGAATATCGATGCGTAACTCAGCAATTTCGGCGTCCAGTCGACTTACACGCTCCCGCAAATCGTCGAGTTCCTCTCGCAGTTCAACAGCCCGGTCGACAGAAGTGTCCAGGCGGTCAGCGATCTTGGCAGAATCAGTGATAGATAATCGTGCGTCAGTGACTCCCTCACCGTCCGCCTCAAGGACTTCAAAGTCATCGTCAGCGCGGATTCCGAATTGCAGTTCCACTTCACCGGCGGCCGCCTGAGCCTGCTCTGCCGACTGCGTGATTAAGCTTCGCCGATAGCTCGCAAGTCCCTCTTGCAACTTGGTAAGTGTTTCCCCAAGTTCTTCGCCGGAGAACTCTGCTGCTTGCAAGGCTGCGATCAGTCGTTCGGCTTTTTGCAGCTGCTCTCGCTGCTCTTTGGGCAACAAAACCAACTCGAAACATTGAATCGGAACCCCGTAAAACCTTCCCCATTCCAAACGTTCGACCACGACCCCCGATTCGATCTGCACGATGCCGGGATCGGTCAGTTGCCTCGAATCAATCCAGCGGTAGTGCTCGCCGGTCAGTCGGTAGTTCCCAGTTCGGTAATAACTGCTGTATGTATCTGAGTCAGCCGAGGCAGCAGCGGATGCCGCTTCGCTTGAGTCCGCTGTGCCTTCGCCTTCAGGATCGGCAGCCAGTTCAGTGTCTCCCTCAGGTGCCTCGCCCGCACTACCAATGAGTCCGAGCTGTCGCGACTGGGGTTGGCCGATCGACTGTCAACCGTCGTTTAAAACCAACCAATGCACCGGCTGCGGCCAAAACGCGGGCAGGCCTCGGTACAGAATGAGGGCCAGCAAACCGACAATCATGATGATGCAAACGGCCAGCATGCCGCCGATCAACCAGATTTGAGGCTCGCCGCGCGAAAGCAACGAGTGCCCACTTTCCAAGGTGCGGCGCGAACGGCGTGTCGTCTGTTGCTCGGTTCGGGCTGTGTTGTCAGCAGTGTCACTCATAGCTGGCTAGCTCGCTTACGGAACCGAATGCGGACCAGCTCTGCCAGCGTGTTGGCAATGAGCGTCAGAACGAAGAGAACCAGAGCGGCAAGGAAAAGCGTCCGGAAGTGCGTGCTGCCCTTCGCCGCCTCAGGTAGTTCGGTAGCCAGTGCGGCGCTGAGAGTCTTAAATCCATTGAAGATGTTCCACTCCATCAGCGGTGTATTGCCAGCGGCACACAGCACGACCATCGTCTCGCCAACCGCCCGCCCCAGACCGATCATCACAGCACTAAAGAGACCGCTCATCGCACTAGGCACAACAACTCGCATCGTGGTTTGCCAAGGAGTTGCACCGCAGCCCAGTGAGGCACTGCGAAGCTGTCGTGGTACCGCTTGAAGCGCGTCGTCGGCAATGGTGTAAATGATCGGAATAACGCAAAAGCCAAGTGCGAATCCGACTAAGAGCGCGTTTTTGTCTTGGTAGGTGTCAAACAAACTGCCTCGCAAATCCATACCTGCACCTGACAGCGCCGCAGCGATCGCGCTCGCAATGAGCAAGACAGCGGCCGCGACTGCAAAGTAACGCACTATGGAGAACACGGCAAAGGCCCGTGGCTTGCTTCGCGACGCGTAAGTCCGAATCCAGACCGAAAGAGGTCCACTGAGCAGAAAACTGGCGATGAGTGCACAGGCGGGAACCAGCAAGAGCATCCAACCGCCGAACGAGCTACCGTCTTCTGAGCCCAACCAGCCAACCAAGTCGCTGCTAAACAGCCAGCTTTCTACCGGGCCGGACAAGCCGTAGGCTACCAGCGCGCTGACCGGCAAGGTAACGAACATTAACGCCAGACGCCAGGATTGCAGGCGGATCAGCAATTGCCCTGGGAGTAGCCCCCACAAGTGGCCCGATAACACTAGCATGCACGGAACCACTAGCAGCGACAGCAGCACCGTCATCAGGTGAGCTTCTAGATGGGGAGCGACCACCAGAGCGGCTACATAGCCAAGCACGACACTTGGCAAGCTGGCCATCATTTCAACAACGGGCTTAACACGGTTTCGGGCTTTGGGCGATAGAAACTCACTGGTGTAGATCGCTGCAAAGATCGCCAGGGGCACACTGATCAGCATGGCGTACAGAGTTGCCTTCATCGTCCCAAAAACCAAAGGCATCAAGCTTAGTTTGATCTCGGATTCTTCTGTGGCGGCGGAAGACTGCCAGATGTACTTGGGTTCGTCGTGGGCTTCGTACCAAACCTTGCCGAAGTAGCCCTTCAGGCTTGCTTCTGGGTGGCCGATGTCAAAAGATGTCAAAGCGGTTTGGCCCGGAGTGCTGGCAAGCAAAATCTCGCCGTCCGGCCCAATGGTGAGGCTGTCAATGTCAGCGTCGAGCTCAACTTGTGTAGTACCCAGCAGCGTATCATTCGTGACGTAGGTAAGTGCGATTTGCCCGGCCGCGTCTGCGACGGCAGCCACGTGACTTTGTGAACTGCTGATGATGGAAGTGATGGGCTGTTGAGAAGTCTTGATTGAGTGAGTCATCGCGAGCAGCAAACCATCATTGGTCGCTTGTTGGTCTTCGCCCGCCCTGACGATTGCCCAGCCTTGCAAAGTACCATCACTGGTGCCGCACAATATGGTCTGGCGCGCGAGCAACGTAGCCGCGCTTGTCACGGTCGTATCGCCGAAGACCGCCGGATGGCTTTCGACCAGCGAGATGGCCGAATCGTCTTCAATCGTAATGCGATCAAGCGTGCCGTTGGGCCAAACGATGACTGCTTGAGACGCGTTGTTAAGAAGTGAAATCTGGAGCGGTCGACCGTCTTCGGCTCGCGGCTCAATATCGCACTCGAACTTGTCGACCGATGTCGTGGATCGACCCAAGCGTTTTTTCTCAGTTATGGTGCAGTAAATTGCTTGCGAACCACAGACGGCAAACGCCCGCTGCGTACTACTCCTCGCGAAACGATTACTAGAATCGTCGGGCAAGAAATCGATTGCTAACACGGCTTCATCAGCAAGCTTCACAGGATCGGACCACTCAACCTCCGCGAGTTGGGTTCGACGAACGCTGGTCGAGTCGAACCACTGCCAGATCGCAGATTCGTGAGCGGCAATTGGCGACTGCTCAGATAGCTCGACGCCGTCAGGGATTTGGTCGGCGGACAGCAAAGCGTCATCGAATTCGATTCTGGCCGTCCGGATTGTGCCGTCTTCGAAACCAAGTGCTACCGTTCGGCCGTCAATCGACTGGTAAGTGGCCGTCACCTCGACATCGCTGCCAAGTCCGAACGTGGCCAGGATTTCGGCACCGACGGTCTCGCGGACTTCAATATCGCCCTCTGAAGTCAGCCCCCAAAGCAATACGCCATCCGCATCAATTCCGACTTTGGAATAGGCGGTCGTATTGAGCTTCGTCCAGGACTCGACTTGCGGGCTATTGAGCAGTGGGAATGCTGTCCCGACCAGCACAAGCACGACCAGCAAGATGGCAACGATCGTTCCGATACCACCGACCGCAATGATGCGCGATACTAACGCATCGCCAAACTTGACACTCCAGGGCGTCTGTTTGCGTCGTTTCTGTCCGGCGTAGGCGTTTTCAGCCACCAGAAGATTCCAAAAACAGAGATTTCAGCGGGGATAACCGCGAGGCTGACTAAGGGAGAACTACCGCCACCAGACGGGCTGGATCGCACCTTCCCAAGCTCTGGCGTGCAAGCTAGGACGGGCAGATTCACTTCAACCAGCTGCCGACTAGGGAGTCGGGGGCGAATTGGAAGCAATGATAACTGGCGTCACAGGATTCAAAAGGCCAGCTGTCCTTTTCGTTGGTGAGCGGCGCGAGTTCGCATTGGCGGACTCGCGCATCTCGTTTCTTCTTGATGACCAATTCAGGCGGAAAAGACCGCCTCATGCAAAAGTCGGCACTCGGTAGATCTGACTGCTTCTACTCAATGCCGACCGAAGCCAAAATTTCCTTGCACATTTCGGCACTCAGTGGCAAATATCCATCTTTAACCACTTGCTCTTGGCCCTGGCGGCTGTAGACATATTTCAGGAACTCAGCTCGCATCGGATCCAGCTTCTTGGTTGGGTTGTGATTTACAGCTAGATAAAGGAAGCGGCTGAGGGGATATTCGCCGTTGTAGGCGTTCTCAGCTATTGGTTCTACGGCGTCCGCCACGTCGCCCTCCGAAACAGCGATGGCTTTCACATCT
>DNPC01000391.1 GCA_003501565.1 Planctomycetaceae bacterium
AGAAGACGGCATGGCTGAGATTTGGGTTGATGGCGAGAAAAGCGTCTCTAAAAGGCTGTCGCCGGAGGAACCGCTGGAGGAGCGCGTACTGAGAATCGGGAGGACTTCCGATGACTTCCCAGGCAAGACCCTACTTGATGACGGAATCATTACGGTCGTAGCAGTATACGATTCGTATTTGCCAGATCGCCCAGACCTGTTGAAATCGATGACCGAGAATACGCCGGTGTGTGCGTGGAGCATTCCAAACGGCTCCACCGTCGGAAAATTTCCGCTGAAGAAAGTGCAGGTAGAATCTACGCAAGGACCTGCCGTCCGCTTGGGATTGTCCGGTGGAGACGCAAGCTTTGTGAGTGCCGAAGAACAGCTCCTGGTCAAATTGCCGCCGGCGAGCGAGCCGACAATCGTTGGCATTTGGACGACTTCGGCCGAAAACGCGGCCTCCGCAGATATGCTCGACGAGCTTAGCATGGCATCGATCCCGGATCGTGACCAGTACTTCACAGAATTCTCGCCTCCGATCAAAGTCCCCATTCCGCCGAGTGTGGATACCGGCGAAGGATTCGCAATTGAGGAGTTGGCCGTACCGAAGCAAAACCCATGGCTAGCACGAATCCGGCTGACTGGTCTAGACTTCTATAGCGATCCGGATCGAATGGCCGTGTGCACCTGGGACGGGGATGTTTGGGAAGTCTCGGGGCTAACCAACTCGACAGAAACACAAGAGCTTACCTGGCGTCGCATCGCATTTGGTCTCTTCCAGCCTCTCGGATTGCGAATCATCGATGAGACGATTTACTTGACCTGTCGCGATCAACTCATCCGTCTCGATGATGAAAACGGTGATGGCCTGATCGACTACTACCACTGTGTAAATAACGATCATCAGGTCACCGAACACTTCCATGAATTCGCGATGGGTCTACAGACTGATGAAGAAGGTAATTTCTACTACGCCAAGAGCGCACGGCACGCGCTGCCCGCCGTAGTTCCGCATCATGGTACTTTGTTGAAGATTTCCCAAGACGGCAATTCGACCGAGATTTTGGCGAATGGATTTCGCGCTGCCAACGGTGTGTGTCTCAACCCAGATGGTTCTTTCATCGTCACCGATCAAGAAGGCCACTGGAATCCGAAGAACCGCATCAACTGGGTGCAACGTGGTGGTTTTTACGGCAACATGTACGGCTATCACGATGTCAAAGATAGTTCGGACGCCGCCATGGATTCACCTTTATGTTGGATCACAAACGCGTTCGACCGTTCGCCGGCCGAATTGTTGTGGTGCGACTCGCCTACCTGGGGGCCGCTGCAGGGCAGCCTGCTAAATCTATCGTATGGATACGGATCGATTTACATCGTCCCGCACGAGAAACTGGCCGATGGCCAAATGCAAGGTGGCATGTGCAGGTTACCAATCCCCAATCGCCCGACCGGATTGATTCGAGGGCGATTTTCTCCCCATGACTCGCAGCTCTATGTTTGTGGCCTGGCAGCCTGGGCGACCAGTCAAACCAGCGAGGAAGGTGGCCTGTACCGTATTCGCTACACGGGACAACCTGCCGGGTTACCATTAGATTTGTCAGCCAAGAAGGATCGATTGCGAATCCGCCTGAGCGAACCCGCCTCTACAGATACCGATCTTTCACCGGGCAACTTTTCAGTCCGCGTATGGTCACTGAAACGCACCAAGAACTATGGCTCGAAGCATTACGACGAACGTGAACTCAACATTGCCGGCGTTGACTTAGTTGATGAACGTCGAGTCCTAGAGTTACATGTCCCGCAACTCAATCCTACGTGGTGCATGGAGATTAGCTACACTATCACGACAACGGAAGGCAAAACGCTAACCCGCGTTATTCACAATACGATTCACGAGAACTGAACGTATTGGTCTTAGCGGCAAGTTGGCGATGCCGTCTGAGCCGCACCTCGCCAACCGGCTGTACAAAGTAGCGGAAGCGGCGTTTTTTTACTCCCCTGCCCCGCGTATAGGAAGACCGTCGCTTGGCTAGTGAAGTTGAATCAGACTTGGCAGCCGCCCAGCAGCTGAGAGACACCTGCGCGGCAGTGCGAAAGCAGGTTGGTATCGCAGTCGTCGGCCAGCACCAGGTCATCGAACAACTCTTGATCGCGGTTCTTGCGCAGGGACACTGCTTGTTAGAAGGAGTTCCGGGACTTGCAAAGACACTGTTGGTTCGAAGTTTCGCTGCGGCAATGGATCTGTCTTTCCATCGAATTCAGTTTACGCCTGACTTGATGCCAGTTGATGTAACCGGAACCGATATCATTCAGGAAAAAGCCGGGGTTAGGGAGCTGGTCTTTGAAAAGGGTCCGATTTTCGCACAACTGGTATTGGCCGATGAGATCAATCGGACTCCTCCAAAGACTCAGGCAGCGCTATTGGAAGCGATGGCAGAACACGAAGTCTCTGTGGGCAACAAGACTTACCCCCTGGCGGAACCATTCTTTGTTCTGGCGACGCAGAACCCGATTGAGCAAGAAGGAACTTACCCGCTTCCCGAAGCCCAACGGGACCGGTTTCTGTTTCAAGTCCGTGTAGACTACCCATCACGTAACGACGAAGCTGAGATCATTGATCGGACTACCGGTGCCTCGCCTGCTCCGTTGCAACCCGTAGTTTCCGGCGATCAAATCGTTCAGTTTCAGCAACTTGTTAGGAAGGTTCCTCTGCCGGACCACGTCAAACAACTGGTCCTTGACTTGGTCCGCCGTCTGCGTCCTGATGATCCTGATGCATTACCCATTGCACAATCTGCCATCCAGTGGGGCCCTGGCCCTAGGGCCTGCCAGCAACTTGTATTGGCCGCAAAAGCCAGAGCTCTTCTGGAAGGTCGCCACCATGTCACACGAGAAGATGTTGTTGCGTTGGCGCTGCCTGTCTTGCGACATCGTATCGTTTTGTCATTTGTAGCCGAAGCGGATGGACTGTTACCTGACGATATCATCGAACAAGCACTTGAGCACTTTCAGACCGATTAAACCTTGCGCCTGAGCAAAACCAAAGCTCTCAGATACATCGCACTTGAATTCCTCTTGGCTACACAGTCACAGAAATAGGCCAGTTAGTTACGTGGGTAAATCGAGGAAAGGTGGAAATACGTCTCAAAGTGAAGCGAATGCACCGGGAAGTGAAGCGAATGCACCGGGAAGTGAAGCGAATAACCCGCGTAGCGAGACACTCCAACCGAAGCATAACTTCTTGACCAGCAGTGAGCGGCGATTGGTTGCCAAGCTGCATCTGGATGCACGCTATGTCATGGCTTCGATCACGGCCGGAAAACACCGGTCAGTAGCTCGCGGTTCCAGTCTAGAATTTCGTGAACATAGACAGTATGCCCCTGGCGATCCACTTCGGACACTCGATTGGAAGCTCTTCGGCAAAACCGACCGCTTGTACGTTCGGCAGTACGATGACCAAACTGGGCTGCGAGTGATGCTGTTGGTCGATCAAAGTCGGTCGATGGCATATGCGGGGAGTCGATCAGGGGGTCAGTCCAAATTTGATTTCGCTCGACGCTTAGCTGCAGCGCTAATCCTACTTGCGAACAATCAACATGACCCAGTTGGACTGGGGCTGTTTGACGATCAGCTACGTGAGTGTTTACAGCCTAGGCTAAAACAGCCTCACATTGCCCAGCTGTTTGGTATGCTCGCCCGCAGCCAACCCTCACAGACCACCCGAACACACGTTGCACTTGAGCAATTGGGCCTACGTTTACAACGTCGCTGCGGGCTGATAGTTTTGGTAAGTGACTTGTTGGACGATCCGGAAAAGATGCTTTCGGCCTTGCTTCGTATGGAATCGCAAGGGAACGAAGTAGTTGTTTTCCATGTTTTGGATTACGACGAAAGCAATTTCCCGCTCACCGGCCGTTTGGCGATGCACTGCCTCGAAGCAACGTGTCCGCCCATTAGAATCGATGCGTCGAAAGCGCGGTTGGATTACCTAAGCGCACTGTCCGCGTTAGAGAATCGAATCAATGAACGCCTGGCGTCCAACAATGTTGTTGTGGTCCCCTGCACTACAAACGATGATTTGGTTGGATTGTTGGCTGGTTACTTGCGAATACGAGCCAAACTACCTACGCATGGCGTTCGACGAACCGGGCGATCAGGAGGAAAGCACTCTTGAACTTTCTCGGCCCAGGATTGCTACTGGGAGGACTAGTTGCTGCAGTCCCCTTAGTGCTGCACTTGCTAAATCGCCACAAGCATCGCCGAATCGATTGGCCTGCTACACGTTTGTTGTCGGAAGCAGTATCGACCAGCCGAAGGACGTTCCACTGGGAGCAACTGCTATTGCTAGCGATGCGAGTCGCAATTCCTATCCTCCTTGCATTCTGCCTTGCCCGGCCAACCATATCCGGTGCATCTATGCGATCTGCCTCGAATAGCCTGTCCCTAGTGGTTGTTCTAGACAACTCACTGTCCATGGCCAGCAAATCGGGAGCAGGTCAGACTCGCTATGAGCTCGCGCGATCTCGATTGCGTTCTATGCTGGACGAATTGAGCCAGTCTTCAATGAATGTCGATGTGGCATTGTTTTCCACCACATCGGATTCTCCAATTGTTCAGCGAACCACAGACCTGACTAGAATCGCGGAGGCCATTGAAACGCTCCCAATAAATACAGCACGTTCACGCGCCACAGAGACAATGACAGCTGCCCGCGTATACGCGCTTCGGTCGCAGCGTCCGGCGAAGGCACTGTGGGTCGCGTCGGATCTACAAAAGGCAACATGGACAAAATATGTTGGTCTGCGACGCGAAACGGATGCCGAGGAATCCGGCGAATTGAAGACCGTGCTCTTAGACTGTGGACTGTCAGGATCAAACTGCTTTTTTGAGCAAGTGAACCTGCCACAGCGAACTTTGGTGGGACGGAACTTCCGCATTTCCGGGAATTGGAATTCATCAGAACACTTGAGCCGCAGTGCTCCGGCGCACTGTACAGTAAGCGTGGCTGTAGATGGAAAGCAGAATTTTAGTGAGCGGATCGCCCGAGGCGACGAGTTCGAATGCCAACACTCTTTCGAGCGACCAGGTCCGCACGAGGTGATAGTTGATTTGAATCCTGATAGCGAGTCTGTTGGGGCAGATATCTACGAGGACAACCGGCAATACTTCGTCATCGACGCACAAATGCCAACCCGAGTTCTGTTGGTCCTCAGCCCCGGCATTGAAAAGTGTTTGTCATACCTGACTTCAGCCCTCGAGCCGTTTGACCAAGAAGTCGTCGGCATAGCCAACTCTGCGGACAATTCGGAAACACGTTCTACGCTTTCGCCCAACGGTTTTCAAATCACCCAAGTCAACGCCGAGGCACTCGACGAGCAAGATTTTGAATCTGCGAAGATTCTCATACTAGCTGCTGACGCAGAATTCAGGGATCCGGCGAAAACAGCGCTTAAGCGATTCGTATCCAACAGTGGTGGTGTGCTACTCTTTCCACCGGGCGACCGCCCAGCCCCGAACGATCTCTTGGAACTACTCGGTGCACCCAGTCAGTATTCACAAGCTACAGATGCACCCGGTATTCCTGAGTCAACCGGGCTTGTATTCGGCGGCAGCCTCGCCGAGTCTGGATTGCAACAATTTTCGGCTGAACTTCTGAC
>DNPC01000389.1 GCA_003501565.1 Planctomycetaceae bacterium
CTAAAGTTGCCCAACATCTCAAAGAACGTATGGTGAAAAGCGGTCCGTCCGACATTCTCGATATCCCCCGTACGCAAGCACTTTTGGCAGGTAGTGGCTCGCGTAAAGTCGAGTTTCACCTTACCTAAAAAATGATCCTTAAACTGGTTCATTCCTGCGGGCGTGAACAGCACCGAGGGGTCCCAAGTTGGCACCAGCACGTCGCTTGGCTGCCGGGAATGGCCCTGTTGCTGAAAGAACTCAAGATATTTTTCGCGTAGTTCGTCAGTTTTCATAAGTGCGGCTGGCCATTTACTGCTGTTTGCGCGGGCTAGGACGCTGTTTCAAAAGCACGCCCTTGGGACACATCGCCCGTCCACTTGTTCACCACCAGCCCAGTGAGGCCAGCGAGCTAACGTTTTCGGCCCCAAATATACTTCCATCCCCCAAATGCCACCAGAAGAGCCGCAGTAGCAAGCAAATCAACTAAAACAGCGGCCTAATCCACAAGTTCAACGGCCAAGATGGATTCGGAGCGTTTACTGTCAGTTCCTCCCAGAAAACGGGAGTCTACAGCTACATCGAACATCAAATCGAGCGTTCAAAAGATCAACGCCTCGCACAATGACCAACTAGCAGCATTGCACCTAGGATGATCAAAAGACACGGCACGATGACGATGACCGATGAGACATAGAAGAATTCAGTATAGAACGTGACGCCAACGCTAAAGTCTGGCAGCCGGATGAACACGTAGCTGGGCTCTTCGAAATGCACCCATCCAAACCACCACAACAGAAAAGCAGAAAAAGCGAACACCGCACACAACGCGATGCCAACTCGAACCTGCAATTGGAACACTCGATTGCTTCCGGGAAACTTAGACCCACGGTCGGAAGGCTTGGCCTCATATGGATTTAACATGCAATTCCATCAGTTAACGCTTGATGCCGAGAGCATCTGCGATATTCTGCCAAGCATAAAAATGAAACGTCTGATCATCACTCATCGCAACGAACAAACCTGATGAGAATGCTGAATCTCTGCCGCCCAGCGATACACTGGTGGCATCGCAGCCGTCGCTCTCAACGGTCGACAATCGCACGACGCCAATGCGGCTGTGCTGGTGCGGCTGACTCTTACTTCCGCATCGCGTGAACACATGGAACAAATTCGCTTGCTGGTCACTAACCAGGATATGCCCGGATGTTGGACCAGTTGCTATGAGAGCAATCCCTTCACGGTCTTCCATAAACCCATCGGTGCCGAATACAGCCAGCTGTTCATCTCCACGGCTTGGGTCGGCATAGTACTTGCGAATCCCGACTGCTTCATCGCTGTAGTACACGTAGCCAAGCGAGTCATCAGCCATTACCGCCTCAATCTCACCGCGACCGCTGAACTTTCCAAACTTGCGAACAAGCTTTCCCCGTACGACGCCATCACCGTCGTCGACTAATTCGTACTGCCACAAGTAGGAGCCATCAGTAGGACCACTCTTACGTCCAACAATGGCGAACACACTACCGTCAGAGCTTCGGCGATAAATGGCAATTCCCATTGGGGCTCGAAAGTCCTCTCCCGTCTCTCCGACGAAAACCTCGATTCCGCCGTCGTCGATAGGCTGTAGATCCGGTAACCGGAAAACTCGCAACCGGTTTTCGTGGCGCTCGGTAACGACTGCAATGTCTACCAAATCGTCGCCGAGTCGATATCGATATTCGATGTCCACATTGTTAGGGCGCCGCATGTCCTCGATGCGTGCAACTACCTTGCCCCGCAAATCGAATGCATAGATAGCACCATCAGCATCTTTGTCCGTTCCAAGGACTAAACTCTCCTCTGGTTTTTCATGATTGATCCAAATTGCCGGATCATCCGTATCATGCTTAACCTTTTGAGTGATTACCGAAGGCTTGATCGCTTGCGGGGCAACCTTCGTTGCTATGCTTTGTGCCGCCGCAAACTCGCACGGTATCGCTACTATGCAGCCAAAAGTGAGCAACAAGAGTACTGGCCAGCGCCCGAACATATCCACAGATTCAACCACTTAATTGCTAAGAGCCTTGAACAGACAATTACCGTTCGCTTCCGGCATCAGAAGGCTCGGAAACACGAACGGGTACGACGACTCCGTCGGGGCGAATGAGCTCCATCGCTACTTCACCAGAGATCTTGCCAATCGCATCACGCAGTTTCTCAGGCGAATCAAATTGCACTCCGGCCGCTGAGATCAACGCATCTCCCGGCCGAATCCCAGCGTCCCAAGCTTGGGACCCCTGCCGGACATCAACGACTGCAATACTTGCTCGTCGCGCAACACTGCCAAAGTCTGCCAACAACCTCTCTGGTGGCAGCGCAGTGATATAATCCACCATCATCCCACGCCAGGGCTTGGGAGCACTGATCGCGTAGGCCAGCCTGGGTGAAGTGGCCGGTTTTTTGCCAAGTCGCGCACTTAACCGCCGCGTCACGCCGGGACGCCCCAATCGCTCAACGGTCAGGAAGACTTGGCCCTTGGCGTCAATCCGACTGAGCTCACGAAACAACTCATCGCGCGAGTCGATGGGTTCAGAATTAATCGAAACGATAACGTCACCGGCTGTCAAACCTGCTGCCTCACCTGGCATCCCCGGCAACACGCTAGATACAACGGCGCCCCGATGCCCGATCTGGCGATCTTGCGGCAACAGATTGTTTGGTTGTATGCCAAGGAATCCGTACTCAGGCAAAACACCCGAACTTAACGATTGCACGACACGCTGGAATAGTGCGTCCGCAGCGATGCAGTAGCCAGCAGCACGGCCTTCACTACCCCGCTTGACCAGAGACGTCGTCAATCCAACCAATTCGCCTTTAGCGCTCAGCAGAGCACCACCGCTATTGGACAACTGGGCCGCCGCCGGTACCTCAATCAACGTTCCGAATGCATGGATTGTTTGTTGGGCTTCGTTGTCTGCCACCACTCCCGGCCCAGCTTTCCTGAGCCCACTAACAGAAGATTCAACGACCACTAAGGATGAACCGGCATCAATTTGCTGAGTACCACCAACTGCCCAGACTCGCGTCTTCACAGCGGTCGGCCCAGCACGATAGCGGAGTGACGGCGCAGGGAGCTCGGGCACCTCCAGTACTGCAATGTCCGAATAGGGATCGCTGCCAAGCAAGTTTGCACGGCGTGTGACCGAGGTCCCGCCGGCATCGCGAGAACATACGAAGTAGTCGTGTTCGCGGGGATCACCTAGAACATGAGCACAAGTCACCACTAGACCACGCTCGGCGATGACAACGCCATTGCCAAAGAATGTGATATCCCGTTGGCCGACACGCACAAGCGACTTTTTTTCAGATTGCCGGTCGCCGTTTTCAGTTCGCAAGGAACTCGACTGGCCGCGGCCTGACTTGCCCAAAACCGTATTTTGCCAGGCCTGCATACGACTGCGCGGCCACGAAGAACGTGGTAGCCGACCCACCGCCACTACGCACCGTGACGCGTCGACGACCGCCTGAGGCGGTAAGCTCGCAGAGTCGGAAACGGCAGACTGAGCAAACGTGAAAGTTCCCAGTGCCACCAGTCCGATCACGCAGGCCGCACAGTGCGTTATCCAGTTCATCTATAAAGCAACCCTAGCCAGCAATTCGCTGATTAGATCTCGACCTTTGCCTTCACCTAGTCGTTGAAGTGGTGCTAGGTCTAATTCGCCGAAGTGCCCGCACCCTACCACAGAACGGCAAACGTTAACTGTGATCGCACAGAGGCAAAGACCTGCCGTTTCGCAGGTCTTGACTAGCTATCAACGACAGCTTCAGCAGCCTCTTCCGCGTCTTCTTTTGATTCACCAATCGCGTCGGCGCCCTCGGGACCCGTGTAGCCACCAGCAGCCATCACGAGGTCTCGGATCTCTTCTGCGACATCTGGATTCTCGAGCAGATAAGCGCGAGCCTTCTCTTTACCTTGCCCCAAGTAAGCGTCGTTGTACTTGAACCACGCACCACTCCGCTGAATCACTTTGTGCGTGGCACCTAGATCCAGCAGGTCACCCTCATAGCTAATGCCAGAATTATGCATCATGTCGAACTCTGCCACGCGAAACGGCGGCGCGACCTTATTTTTCACGATCTTGCATCGAACACGTTGGCCAACCACCTCTTCACCATCTTTGAGTGAACCAATACGGCGAACGTCGATACGACATGATGAATAGAACTTCAGTGCACGACCACCCGGCGTGGTTTCGGGGCTACCGAACATCACACCGACTTTTTCACGAATTTGGTTGATGAAGATAACCACCGTTTTACTTTTCGCGATCGCCCCAGTCAGCTTACGCATCGATTGGCTCATCAAGCGTGCTTGCAAACCCACGTGCGATTGCCCTATCTCGCCCTCCAACTCCTGCCGAGGAACCAGAGCGGCAACCGAATCGACAACGATAACGTCGACGGCATTGCTCTTTACCAAGTGCTCAGCAATTTGCATCGCTTCCTCACCACTGCCTGGCTGTGACACCAGCAGTGTATCGAGCTGAACGCCCAGCTTCTTCGCCCAGGTGGGATCAAATGCATGCTCCGCATCGATGATCGAAGCAATGCCGCCTGACTTCTGAGCTTCGGCACAAATGTGCAGCGCAAGAGTGGTCTTACCGCTAGACTCGGGTCCGAACACTTCGATGATCCGTCCACGAGGAACGCCAACACCACCGAGTGCCATATCCAATGACAAGCTTCCTGTGCCGACTCCCTTGATCTTGAGCGAACTTTCGCCGCCAAGGGGCATGATGGCACCTTCGCCAAACTGTTTTTCAATCTGCTCAAGAGTCGTCTTCAGCCCCGGTTCGCGCTTGAGGACTTCTTGCATGCCTTCTGGTCCGGAAGACTTCGATTTCTTTGACGATGAATTTTTCTTTGCCATTCTAGATCTCGTAGCTGTGGCCATTTGTTCTGTCTCCCCCATGATGGATTGGAAGACCGTATGAGCCGGGGACTGCAGCAATCACTGCGATGCCACCCGTTGCGATCCTAGCTAATCGGCGCGGATGCGACAACTAGCCGAGAGCCGCAACTATATCAATCGGTGCCCGATAACGGTCCTACGCAAATGCTGTTTAGGTTGTTAGCTGGCTCGCTGAACCAGCTTGGTTACAACACTAGTTTCGGCAGCCAACAGACACCTTTGGTCCTGCCAAGCGCGAGACCCGCAAAAACGCTTACCCTCACTCCTGCGGCAGCTGCGCCCACAAATAGAAGGGAGTCTTGGAAAGAAGAGCGGTAAGTCAGCGCACAAAAAAAGCCACCCATTTCGGGTGGCTCCTTGCAACAATCTTTAGCCGCAAACTTTTGTCGCTCGGCCTACTCTGCGGTAGGCGCTTCTGAGGCCGGTGCCTCTGGGGATGGCGACTCGGGAGCAGGCGATTCAGCTGGTGGGGCTTCCGCTGCTGGCGTTTCAACCGCCGCAGCTTCAGGCGCCGGTGCGGGGGCACCCACGGTTGCTGTTTGGCGACGACGACGGCTAGCCTTCAACTTCTCAAGGGCGGCAGTCTGCTGCGCAACATGCGTGCCATCGGTGCCGTATTTCTTGATCAGCACACCGACCTTTTCGCTTGGCTGAGCTCCAACGCCCAACCAATAGTCAACACGCTCTCGCTTGAGAACCACGCGAGCATCCGTATCGCGAACCATGGGATCGTACGTTCCCAGCTCTTCAATTACCTTCCCGTCCCGTGGAGCTCGCGAGTCAACGGCACAAACACGGAAGAAGGGACGAGCCTTACGGCCCATTTTTTTCAAGCGGATACGAACTGCCACGAATCTTTTACTCCTGAGGTCTCAGGTCGTGAGCTAGCAAAATAGCCGAGAACCTGAACCCACCCAGTTGGTGGGTAAAACCAATTTCAAACGTCTTATCACAAAATACGGCGAGACCGATCCCGCCGGAATCTACTAAACGAAGCTCGCTATTCTTCCAATATTGCCGTCGAACGCAACTGCATTTTGCAAGATTGCATTGAAATCGAGGCTTAAGGCATGCAAATCAGCCGTAGCCTACTCGTCCTCCGTGCCGGGCTGCCGCGACTTGCGTTTCTTATCGCGTAGCTTCTTCTGGCGTTCTTTTTGAAGCTTCTTCTTCTCTTTAGCTGTTAGCCGCTTGCCAGTGCCTTTCTTTGTCTTCACCCCACCCATAGTGGGATCGGCCATCATCTGGCTCTGCATTTGCTGCATCATCGCCATACGATCTTTCACACCGCCTCCGGCAGCCATTTGCATCATGGGTGCCATCATCGAAAACTGTTTTATCAATTGCGTAATCATGGATGGCGCGACGCCCGAGCCCTTCGCGATTCGATTGCGCCGAAGGGTATCGATCATCTTGGGGTTTTTGCGTTCTGCTGGCGTCATCGAATCGATCATGCCAAGCATCTTGCGAACCTCACCATCGGTATCCTCACCAGACATGGCTTTCTTCAGATCGCCCATGCCGGGCATGAGCCCCATCATTTTCTGCATGAGCCCCGGCTTGGCGATCTTCTCCAGCACACCCCGGAACTCTTCCAGCGTAAACTGCCCGGAGGCCATCTTGGCTTCCAGCTTTTCACGCTCTTTGTCGTCAATAATGCGATGAGCTTCAGCCGCGACCGCGACGATGTCGCCCATCTGCAAGATCCGTCCTGCCATTCCTTCGGGTCGAAACGGCTCGAGAGCATC
>DNPC01000002.1 GCA_003501565.1 Planctomycetaceae bacterium
TAAGGGTTATGAGGGCAAAGGCGATGAGTTTCTGCATGGGTGTTCTCCTATTTGCTAGTTCTTTGAGTAGCACACATTATGCAATACTGCAGTCGTCGTTGTGGTCTACGTCGTCGTCTCGCGGAGCACACCCGCCTTAGTCGCACAGTCGACGTATTGCGATGTTCCGAAACTCGACAGGGTCATTGTGGCCCGCGAAACCGAAGTGGCCGCTCTTTAGTCCGATTCCCGGATGGTCACGTCCGTCTTTATAGGTCGTTATCTGACTGACGTCGGTATCAACGATAACCGTACCATTCAGTTCAACTCGAATGCGGCTGCCTTGCACCGACACCTCCTGGTAGTTCCACTGGCCAACCGGACGCAGATAACCACGATGAGCGGCTGCAACGCCGTAGACACTACCGTGATACTGCCGAGGATCGAGTTTGGCATACTTGTTAGCCGAATTGTCTAGGATCTGCAGTTCGCACATCCCATCGTAAGATGCCCTGCCCTTCCCCGGATAACGAATAGCTAGTCCGTTGTTCCCACCCGGCGGCAGTTTGAACTCAACACGTGCAATAAAATCTGCATACTCTTCTTGAGTGAACAACACTCCGCCGCGCCCCGGCTTGCACCGAATTACACCATCAGTTAGTTCGTAGTCATCCGTGGCTCCAATCCAACCCGACAAATCGTTACCATCCGATAGCTTCGTAAATCCGAACCGCGCATCATCGCCACGCAAGCGGCTGATCGCCTCGGCGGCACTGATCTTGCGTACTTGAATATTCCGCCACCTGATCAGACCTCCATGCGTTTGTAGTTGAATAGGCCCCCGGGCTGGAAGCGGCATGTCGCGCTCCCAAAAATTTTCCATGATCGCTCCATCAACCACTAAGTGGTGATTGAGTTCTACCCAGGTTCTTGCGCCAATCTGTACAATCCGCAGACGATTCC
Source organism: Planctomycetaceae bacterium (assembly GCA_003501565.1). GTDB lineage: Bacteria > Planctomycetota > Planctomycetia > Pirellulales > Pirellulaceae > Aureliella. The sequence continues at coordinate 943 of DNPC01000002.1, forward strand.
ACTTTCCGAATGCGCGATCCGCATTCACAAGTGGCAACTGTCCGGGCGTTCCCTTGGAGTTGTTGTAGAGCCCGCCGGATCCATAATTTGCCCCACGGTCCCACTTGCCGCCATCTTTCGTCGTATCCCAGATCTGAACCTGTGGTGTACCGCGCAAGTAGACACCACTGTCGGCGCGAGCTACCGTCGAATACTCCAGGGTCAATTCAATGTCACCGTATTCCTGATCCGTTGTGGCATAGGGGCCTTCACCATCGTTCACCAAGCATCCATCTTCCACCCGCCAGTGCTTACTAAATGACTCGCGCTGTCTTTCACGTAGCTTCTCTCGATCTTCAGGTTTCGCCTTTGCCAATTGGTGCGGCTGATTGCCGTACCAGCCCGCGAGGCCACGATCAAACAGTTTGTCGATTTCCTGTGCACATGCGGTCGGAATCGCAGTGATCAAAATAAGGACGGTCGCACTGATTTGTCGAATCATCTACTCTTCCTCAACTAGGTTGTCACCGTTACGCATGACTTGGATTGGTACTGACGACTTCCTAGCGCATGTGAGCGGCAGCGCTCTAGCCCTCGGTTCATCGAAGGCCATCGGCAGCTGCGCCGTACCGCCCACCGTATCAATGCAAATCAGCAGCAGCGAAAGCAAAACCACCGGACGGGTCAGACTTGGCACTGTCGTCGAGGATGCCAAAACAAACACATGCGTCGTCGCCTGCACTAGCTGTCAAACCAAAGCCACCGAAGCCGCCTACGCGTCGTGACCAAGTGATACCGCCTCAGGACGCTTGAGCCGAACTTTCGACGCGTGGATCGGAGGCGACGGTAATCGTACCACCGTTGATGTGTAACCCTGACGCGACGGCCGCCGATCCGATCTTTCGAATGGAATGCCCGAGTGCCCCAAGCTCGCTGAGTACGGTTTCCCCCATACCTGTCTCGCATACCGCTTCATTGGGTGACCATTGATGGTGGCTGCGCGGCGCGGCAACTGCCTCATCAATCGATTTCCCAAGCGCTAAAGAGCGAACGAGAATCTGAAGCACGGTAGTAATAATCTTCGGTCCGCCTGCTGCACCACAGGCTAAGACTCCGCCGCCGGGCGATTTCGCAATGGTCGGACTCATGCTGGAAAGTGGACGTTTGCCCGGCGCGATCAAATTCGCTTCTGAGCCTAGCAATCCGAACGCATTTCGAACGCCAGGGGCGATGCTAAAGTCATCCAGTTCATTGTTGAGCACAATCCCAGTACCCGGCACAATGACTTTGCTCCCAAACGTCGTATTGACCGTCTGGGTGAGCGCGACGACGTTTCCTTCGCCATCCGCCGTCGTTAGATGTGTCGTGTGGCCGCCTTTGCCAAACAGATCTACGTCCGCTCTCGGCGGCGTACCGTGAGATGCTACGTCAGACGCCGCGTCGAGCCGAATCGATTTTGCTCGCTGTGCCAAGTAATCCATGTCCAGCAAGCTGCGTGGCACTTTAGCAAAATCAGCGTCGCCAAGCCAATAAGCCCGGTCCGCCATCGCCCGCTTCATAACCTCTAGCAACAGGTGCCGCCCTCTGGCCTCGGAGTGTTCGAACGCGGCAGATACGTCGAACTGACTAAGCATCCCCAGCATTTGGGCATTATGGATACCACCGGAGCTTGGAGGTGGAAAACCATAAACCTGGTTGTCAAGATAACCGGTCCGAATCGGCTTGCGTTGAATCGTTTTGTACGCTGCAAAGTCGGCTGCCTTTAGCATTCCACCAGCATCTTGCATGTACTTCTCTACTTGCTGTGCGAAAGCGCCTTGGTAGAACCAGTCTGGCCCGTCACTAGCGATCATCCGAAGTGACTTGGCCAAGTCAGATTGCTGTAGTCGATGGCCATCCTGCCACGGCTTGCCCCGAGCGTCGAGCAAGACGGCAGCCGAGGATGGAAACTTGGCCAAATGCTTAGCGGCTGAACTCAACCGGCGAGCATAGCTGGGAGGGATATGGAATCCAGCCTCAGCCACCTCAGCAGCTCCCAATAGAGCGTGCGACATCGGGAGTCGGCCAAGGCGATCATGCATCTGCACCAAAGTCGACAGAAGTCCTGGCACACCGGATGCCAGTGGGCCAATTTGGCTCTTCGACGGATCGGGCCGACCATTGGTATAAAACATCTCGGGAGTGGCCCTAGACGGCGCCATTTCGCGACCATCCAGCGCCAGCAACTCCCCATCGGCTGTCTTGATGAGTGCTAGACAGCCGCCGCCGAGGCCAGAATTGTGACCATCGACCACGGAGAGCATGACTGAGGCCGCGATAGCTGCATCGATCGCATTGCCGCCACGATCAAACGCTTGCATCGCCGCGTTTGTCGCCAAAGGACTAACCGTTGCAGCGGCAGCCCGCGAACCAGTTGCTTTCGTCGCTCTGGTCGCTTGCAGATCCGCAACGTCTTGTCGCCCCAGAGCAGCTGTCGGCCGCGCGATCCCACCAGCGGTCGCAATTGCTGCCGAATTGAGAAACATGCGACGTGATATTCGAGCTGTCACTTTTGGAAACTCTCTAATGAGTTGCATGGATTGCCGC
>DNPC01000800.1:0-305 GCA_003501565.1 Planctomycetaceae bacterium
TGCCGAGCCATTTTGATAATGACGCGAGCGTCTTCGATACTCAGTCCTGCTTTATCGGCGGTCTCTTCGACGCTCGGTTCGCGTCCGAGTTCTTGCACGAGCTGTCGAGTAACCATTCGCACCTTGCTCATCGTATCGATCATATGGACCGGTACGCGGATGGTCCGACTTTGATCTGCAATGGCGCGTGTAATCGCCTGTCGGATCCACCAGGTTGCGTATGTGGAAAACTTGAATCCGCGTTCGTACTCAAACTTGTCGACCGCTCGCATTAGGCCGGTGTTTCCTTCCTGAATCAGGTCCAG
>DNPC01000800.1:367-9705 GCA_003501565.1 Planctomycetaceae bacterium
TTTCCTTCCTGAATCAGGTCCAGGAAACTTAGGCCACGGTTGCGATATTTCTTGGCTATCGAAACCACCAATCTTAGGTTACCGGCACTAAGCTCACGTTTGGCTGCATCGTAATCGACTCGATGGCTCGCGACTCGGTCAACACGCCGACGTAGCGTTTTCGGGCTCTCGTAAGTGATTCGCATCAGATAGCGAAGCTCTTCAAGCAGCTGCTCGAGATTCTGCCCATCAGCGTATCCCGATTGCCGAGCAGCTTCGATTTGCGACTTAAGTGTCCGCATGCGAGCATCGATCGCTTGAAGCTTCTCGAACAACGGCTCCAGGCGGTTGGTCCGTAGATTCATTTCTTCGACGAGGCGGACGGCACGATTACGGCGACGAGTCAAACGCTTCCACGCTTCGCTGCGGGCCGAGTCGCTGGCGCGGCGATTGATGGCGACGAAGTAGTCGTGATAGTTCTGTACCAACAGATGGCGGAGAGTCTTGATGTTTGGAACGATCCGCTTCATGATCGCTTTCTTTTCAGCGGCGTTCGTCACACTGACTTCGATCGTGCGGTCCAAACGCAGCTTGCTGTCTCGAACCTGTTCAAGCAGCTTGCAGGCACCTTGCAGCATGAAATCGGTGGCCAACATCCAGTGCCGGTACTTGCTGCGAGTGTGTTCGATCTTCTTGGCTGAAGAAATTTCTTCGTCCCTCGTGAGCAACGGGATTTCGCCCATTTGCATCAGATACATGCGAACCGGGTCATCGGTGGTATCCACCTCTTCGGTGAGTTCTTCCAGGTCGCCTTCTTCGATTAAACCACCATCTAGCTCTTCGTCGTCGATTCGATTGCTGGGAGCACTGTAGTCTCGGTTTCGGCCGAAATCTTCCGACTCAATCGCGTCAACACCGCTGTCGTCTACGTTGCGATAGCTCTTCTTCATGGCGACCCTCTCTGTAGCATGAGTAGGTTTGGCAGCCCTTCGGGGAAGTCGCTTTAGTAGCGACGCCCCTGGGAGCGGGACGAGAGAGAGTGAAAGCAGAGAGTGTGCCATGCGATGGGAGAGCAAGCACAGATTCGTCGCAAGTCGTTTAAAGAAGGCAACTTAGGGCAGCCGTTGTAATTCTAAGCGAGCAGAAACATGATGCGATACCGAAACAATTCAGACGCCAGCAAGCAACGTTTTGTTTCCGAAAATCAACAATTCCTCCATTTTTTACTGCAATTAATCCTGCTGATTAACTATGCGCGATACATCGTCCGTTGGGCCGCCAGGCAGCGCTAGAGAACCCGTCGGTACTGCAACAGGTAGCGGAAGGCGCTCTGAGGCCAGCTCGACTCACCTTCGCTCTGCGTAAACGTGCGCCGCGTATCATTCAGCGATCCGACCCGGTTCGCCTCGAATCGACGGCAGCCAAGAAAGGCTGTTCTTGCGCATGCAAATACATCAAATGGTTATTACTGGCACGGATTAGCGCGTTCGCAAACTCAGGCATAGAGCGGCGGAAGTTCCTCCAGGCATGCCGGATGGACATCTCGCAGGATCAGCATTTCGGGATCTGCGTAGGCCACGGATAGCTGGATCATCTTTCGAGTCGACATGATCATGCAGAATACCATCCCAATTATCCCGATTCCGAGCGGACCGCTTGCTGATCCAAGCCACGAAAACACGACCAAAACCGCGAAACAAGCTCCCGCGGAGACCGCCAAAGTAACCCGCCGGTGATAGCTACGTCGCAGCCGTTCGCCGTATGGTACTTCCAGCGTTACGGACTGGATGTAAAACGGCGACACGAAAAGGTAGGGGACGAGTAAGGGAATCATCGTCAGGTAGACCCACCCGGGCTGCCACATGGTTTGGACCGTAATCGTACCTATCGCTCGCTCTCCGTTCACAAAGCAAACGCTTGGGAGCCTGGCTCCTTTTCCGACAACCATTAGGTCGCCATCGCGGCGAGCAATTGGCTGTACGCCTTCGGAGGCGAGTGTTTCGGCCACGCGCGGCGGTGCAAACGGATTGACGGGTTCTTTACGCACAGATGTCCTTGTCGTTGAGAGCTCGTTGGAATGCGGCGCTAGAGCGCCAGCGTCCCACTAATTTACAGTGTCTGTTCGCTGACTGCTCTGCTCCGCCGGCAAAGTGAGCGTGGCGCTTGCCACTGTCCTACCTCATTTGCCTGAATCCATGAGTTCGACCAGTTTTTCGATGGCGGCGTGACTGGTCCGGTCAACGGCATCGACTGTGTTGGAAGCGTTGTGTGAGCCGAAAATCACTTGTTCGAAGTCTCGCAGGTTGTCGTTCGCTGGCAGCGGTTCCTGCTCAAAGACATCCAGCGCTGCACCAGCGACCTTACCTTCACGCAGGGCCGTAACCAAGGCATGGCTATCAACCACTCCGCCACGGGCTACATTGACAAGCCGCACACCTGACCGGCAACGCGCAAAGAAGTCAGCGCCTATCATATGCCGCGTCTGGGGTGTCAACGGACAGCACAGAATAACGAAATCGAGTTCTTCTATCTGTTCTGGCCACGGAAGCAGTTCGCAATCCGGATCGCTGCGGTCAAAACGGGCGGCAGTCCGTGTGTAAACCCGGACTCGCATTCTTGCCGCCAACAGCCTCCGGACTACCTCGCGCCCAACGCTTCCGTAGCCAACTACACCCGCAACGCGTCCTTTGAGCGACAATCCTGCGGGTTTCGGCCAACTGCCCGCAAGAACACCTTTGTGGATCTGAAACGTATCTCGGGCAAGTCCAGTCACATAGTGCATTGCTAGGTCGGCGATTTCATCTCCAAACATGTCGGGAGTATTGCGCACTTGGACACCCAGCCTGGATGCGGCCGCGAAATCGATGTTGTCGACTCCAATGCCCCATTTCACGATCGTACGAAGTCCCGTTTGGGCAGCAATCGTAAGAACGTCTTCGTTGACTTCGTCGTCGCCGAGTATCCAACCATCGGCGAGTCTCACTTGCTGAATCAACTCTGGCTTGTCGAAGCTGCGAAGCTCTGGATGGTAAATTGGCTCAAGCGCGTGCTGGTGCATGAGATCTTGAAAGCGGTCGAGCGCAAGTAACATCGGAGGGCTAGTGACCAAGACACGACGCATGAGCATTCCAAAGTTCTAATTGCCAGCAGCAATGAAATCAGACTGAATCTACCGCAGTGCTGAACGTGCTGACCACCATGGCAGCACAACGACGATTACGCAACCGGCAGCCAGGACAACCGAAATTAGTGAATCTACAAACGCAAGCGGACTGTTAGCAACGGTTATCGATTGCAAGAACCGGTGTTCGAGCGGACCTCCCAGAATCAACCCGAGGACAATGGGAGCTAACGGGATCCCCCAACGCTCAAGAGCGAATCCTAGGCAACCGAAGGCCAACATAATCCATACGTCTACGTAGCTGGCGGCGATCGAAAAACTGCCGACGATGCAGAACAAAACAACGGCCGGCAAGAGGATCGCCCGGGGAATTCGAACCAACAATCCTCCTGTTCGAATCGCCAATAGCCCCAACGGGATAAGCACGAGATTCGCCAGGACAAATGTGAAGTAAAGGCAAACGACCAGCGTTGCTTGCTGTGCGTTTTCAGCAAAATCGAAAATTTGTGGGCCAGGCGTGATGTTCTTCATCATCAATACGCCCAGAGCGATAGCAGTCACGGAATCGCCAGGAATTCCAAATACCAAAGCAGGGATCCAGGCGCTTCCGAGTGCGGCGTTGTTTGCCCCGGTGGCATCCGCGATACCCTCCGTCGTGCCCTGGCCGTAACGCTCAGGGTGCTTCGAGGAACGTTTTGAAACTGCGTATGAGATCCACGCAGCGATGTCGGCACCCGCGCCGGGTAGCATTCCGATCACGCCGCCGATCGAACTGCTCTTGATCAAGGCCCACTTACGTCCAAATACAAAGCTCGCCGCACCAACCGTTGCCTCCGGTGTAGACGCCTGTACAGAACCCTGTGCAGACGCCTGGGCCGATGGGGCTCCCGAATGCGGTCTGCGTTGTGGCAAAGTGACTGCGACTCGCAGTACTTCTGAGATTCCAAACAAGCCGATCATTGCGGGGATGAAGCTGATGCCATTAATCAGTTCATTGAGTCCAAATGTCAGCCGAGGAACGCTAAAGTCGGGAGCCAGTCCGACGGTCGAGAACAGCAATCCAAGTGTGAGGGCGAACAGGCTTCGTGCCTGTCCTCGATCACTGACTGCTATTGCGCAGCAAAGGCCTAGTACGTACAACCAGAAGTACTCGAAACTAGTAAACTGCGTTGCTATTGCTGCCAGCGGCCGAGCAGCTATGACCAGCAACACGGTGCCCAACAGGCCGCCAGCCACGCTTGCATACAGTGCAAGCTTAAGTGCAAGTCGATGTTTTCCTTGGCCGGTCAGTGCGTAGGCATCATTGGCATAGGCCGCTGAGGCGGGAGTCCCCGGAATGCGAATGAGCGCAGACGGAATGTCACCCGCAAAGATGCTGCATGTCACCGCCGTGACGATGGCTGCAATCGCCGCTACCTCGTTTAGGTAAAACGTTAGCGGAACCATCAAGGCGATTGCCATGGTGGCGGTCAATCCCGGTATCGCACCCACCATCAGTCCGTACATCGCAGCAGCAACGATGACGAGCAACGTTGTCGGTTCGATGACTAGGTAGAACGCGTCGGTCAGTATTTCCATTGCTCATTCTCGCGAAGCGTTTCGCATCTACGATTCGATATAAAAACGATCGCGTTTCAACATCTATTGAAACGGATCTGGCTGGGCGTTTCGAAGCGCACTGCCGGGGACGGCCTGAGTGTTGTCAAATGCTGCGGCCGCATGTCCAGTGAACAGCAATAGATAAACAACAACGACGATTGGCGCCACTTGTGCTAGGCAAAAACTGAGAAGGCTAGTCACGACAGGCGCCGAAACCAAGATCGCATCCCACTGACCCTGTAATGCAGTAACTGTTGCAGCAAAAAATGCGTTTGCTAAGAGCTGAATCACAAAGAGCAAAACGATCCCAGTACATGCGTTAGGAATGCCCTTTCGCCGCGTGGTGAAAGCCCAATAGGTAGTCGCAATCAAGCTGCAAACCGCGCCATAACCCGTCAAGAGGACTAGCCCGATCCATCCCATCTCCCCGTTCAATAGGCCAACACCACTCTGAAGAAACTTTGACAAAGTGAGTAAACAGGCGTAACTGGTGGTTATCGCAAAAATGTGGGACAACCCTGGTCTTGGGCTTCTGTCGTAGGGAGTATCGGGGGGCAATATCCCGCAATCAAGCCTTTTGCCAAGGATGGCCGAAATCGTCGAAGCGCAGAGGAAGAACGAACTGGCAATACACAATAAGTTGACGAAGTCTGCACCTCTCAACATCGACAACCAGTAGACGGCGACAACCGAGTAAAGCGTCAATTGCCAGCGTCCCCGCGTGGGACGCATCAAGAGTCCGTGAATGATCGACACCACGGTAGCGCAGCCTGCCAAGAAACCGAACTTTAGCATCTCGGAACTAACGGCCAGTGGAGCTGAAATAATCGTTGCGACTATGATCGCATGCACGTAAGTCGACCATGCCTCACGACGTTTAGATTCATTGAGCTGGTGATTTCGGATTTCGTTTACGAGCTGCAGTACCTGTGTCATCTCAGTTGTGTCACGCTGACGTGTAGCGTCGCTACTCGACTTGGTAACTTCGTTCGTCTCATGCATCAAATAAGCCCCGTGCAAAATGCAATTTTGCGCATCCTAGACAGTGGCAGAACTGTTCGTGAACCGATGCCATTCACCAGCCGAACCAGCCCATCGGAAGTCCGACCCTGAGGGCTTTCGCAAAAAGCAAATAGACGGCGGGGCCGAGGATCACAGCGACTAGGATCGCTAGCGGCGGTCGCGTTCCCAATAAGATCTGCAGCGCGGCCAGCAAAGCGATGCTGACAATCACAAAACCAACCTGCTCCGCAACTAAGGCAAAAAGTGCGATCGAAGCGATACACAAAATGGCATTCCATGGTCGCGTCGATTGGATCGCAACATCGCCTGCTGAAGCGTCGGCTGTAGCAGCGGGAATTTCAGTGGGTGCTGCACGTGATACGAAACACCAGCCAGCGGATATCAGTCCGATTCCGAACAGCAGGCTCGGATAGAGCATTGGGTTGAACCGATCTTCGCTGACAGCGGCCAGCGCCTCAGACTGCAGGATCTTCCCAAGCTTGGCATCGCCATCGGCCATGAATTGCTCGAATTCTTCGGCGTCCCGCCATGTACTGTCAAATTTTTGCTGCTGCATGAAGGCGGCAAAACTGTCGGGCTGCGATGCAGGAGCCGACACAATAGCCTCCAGCGTGTCGCGTAGTTTTGCAACGACTTCCGGCGGCGTGCCCAGTGGTAGACCTAAGCCTCGCCATCCGCCGAGCGTCCAAGAATCGCCTTGATCACCGAAAGTCAGCACTTGCTCGAATCCGACAGCTCGTTCGGGCGACATTACGCCCAACGCTCGCACGGTTCCTGCTTCCAGCAGGCTACGGGCTTCGGGCAAACTGCAACAGACCATGTCAACTCCGCCACTGACAAGCTGTTGCAGTGAAGGACTTGAGCCCGCCGATGGGATCCACACAACTTTTTCGGCGGGCAAGTCAGCGGAGTCTAACCAACCAGCGAGTGCCAGATGCCAGGCGCCACCAGCGGCGGTACCGCTCGCCGTCAATGGCTCTTGTGCGGCTTTGATTGCGGCGGCGACGTCGGAGACAGATTGCCATGGCGAATCAGCGGCGACCAGCAGCGCAGCATAGTCTTCGTTGACAGAAACGAGGGGCAGTGCATCTTTATAGGTCAAGTCCGTCAACCGCATCCAATGCATCGTGTTCAGCTCGAACGTCATCATTGTCAACGTGTATCCATCAGGCCTTGATTTCAGGCCGCGATTGTGGCCTGTCACTCCTTTGCCACCGGTCGCGTTGATCACATTAACGGGTACTTGGAGCTTGCGCTCTAGTTCGAACGCCATCCGGCGGGACACCCTGTCAGTTCCGCCACCAGCAGCCCAGGGGCAGATGATAGTTATAGGGCGATTCGGGTAGTCGCTGGCCCGCACCACGCCGTCGGCCGTGAAAACAAGGCTGAAAACGACAGCAAGCAAAGCGTATTGACGAAACGCTCTCGCCACGCATGCTGTCGGTGGGAGGGTGTGTTCGCTGCCAACTTTCATAGCACTGCCCAGTGTTGAGTAAGCTATAGGCTAGAGGAGCTCAGGAGCGTTCACGGGGCGTCCGTTGCAAGTGTAGTCAACTGTTCTGCTTTGAACCGCACGGATCGAATGTAGGGCTGTTCGCCTACGTCCCAATGACCGTAAGTTGTCGTGACTACAGTTCCGTCGGGCAACACTTCCACACCGGGATATGCAGTGTCGTAGCCTTTCTTGTTGTCTTTTAGACGTATGAACAACTCACCTTCAGTTCGGTCTCTCAGGTCTTCCCAGCGACCGATCCAACCCACCCAGTCGCCCTCAAACGGCCGTTTCGCAACCGATTGCTTCGGAGAGCGACAGCGAAAGCTGATGAAGATCCGTCCATCGGGGAGATACTTCCCCGTGTGTCGATCACCCGTTAAGCTGAGCGGCAATTCAACTGGCTCAGTGAATGTACGACCTTCGTCGGTCGAGTAGATGATGTGAGAGTTTTCACGCCGCGCGTTTTCGCGCAATAGCACGGCTAGCGTCTTCCCGTCCGGCGAACGGATACAGCCAGGTTCGCACAGGTGTCGATCGGTCGCGTTATAAACGGATTCTGGATCGGACCAGGTCAGTCCCCCGTCGTCACTGAACGTCTTGTACAAGGTAAAGCTCCGGTTCTTCGCAGGTGTACTGCGGAAGAACCGGCCATCGTCGTGGAACATCGCCAAGTAGCGACCCGGACGCTCGACGGGTTCAACACATCCCATGACGACGATCCCACCCCAGTCGCCGACTTTGCGAAGTGGACTGAACGTGCGTCCATCGTCTTCACTGACGGCCAAACGCGCAGGGTAGAGCCCTGACCACATGATGATTCGCTTCTTGCCGCCGGCATCGACTACGCGGTGCAGCGTAGGAACTTCGCGACTCGTTTCCCAGTTGTCCGGAGTGGCCAGGCGGTCTGACCATGTTTTTCCGCCATCGGAGCTCCGCTTGTATACGATTCCACCTTTTCCATGGCCCTTCGGGTAGACGCATAAGATTGTTTTGCCATCTTCAAGCAGGCAAGTTGTTGGATGTCCCAAGTATTGGCCCGCTTCACGGTCGACCACTACGTGTACTCCGGGCGTGGAGTCCAAGTCAACAAGCTGCAATTGACTTGGGGTTGTCCGTTTTGCAATAGGTTTCGTTTCTGCGGCGCATATGGCACTGGGCAGGGTGAGTAGACTTGCAACTGCTAACGTGACAGCTAGTTGTTGCCAGCAAGTCGGAAGTTTCGCTTGCAGCTCCCTGAGTTGAATTTTCGACCTGTACGCACGCTGTGTAACCATTGCCTACCTCGTTGCTATAGCTGTTGCACGCAGTTGATCTAATGAACCGCTGCCAATCGCCCATTCTATCAATCTGAACTGTCGCTGCGGGACGACAGGATGCTGGCAGTAGAGGTTTGAGCTTGCTCGAGTGGAGGCTACTGAACGACAGGGTTGATGACGCTGCCCAAAGTAGCTTTAAAGAAAATTCCAACACCCGCAAATATTACTTTGTCGATCCAGCTGACTTGCTGGGTCAACCAAAGGCGGTCAGTTTTTCAGTTTGCATCAGCTGGGTGGTACATGCGGGGTAGAGTTGCCAAGAAGCATGAAATCCCCGTTGTCGAGCCGGAAAGGAGCTATTGCGATGCCCCGCATAAACCGACTGATCGTTGCATGCGCATTTATCGCATTCGCTTGCGTTGCCTCAACTACGACTGCCGCAGAACCAGGCTGGACGAATCGCGTCATCAAAGTTGGACAGGACCGTGTGGTGAGTGACGCGACCAACATCCTGGTGCGTCCCTACAGGCCGCTGCACTTCTACGGGAACACAGTTCGCCGGATGCACTATCGCGGCAATCCAATGCCTACTCCCCGCGACCTCTGGCAAACAACTCGGCAGCTAATCGTTCGCCGTCGGTAGCCAGCGAAGTGGTGAATTCAAGAATCCGGGGCAGTGAACCCGGGACAGTGAATCCGGGGCAGTGAATCCCGTACGGTGCCCATAGATGGGTGTACACGGATCTTCGACAAACACCCGGGCCGCACGGATCTGGCGAGTGCCGGATTACCGCAATTGCTGGCGTTATCTTATTGCCAATTCGGAACGCGTGCATCTACCAGAGCCGACGCTTCTTGGGATGGC
>DNPC01000891.1 GCA_003501565.1 Planctomycetaceae bacterium
CATGGCGCGACTGGCAAGCGGCGTTAGAGCGATTCAAATTCGAAATTGAATATCTCATCAGAGGTAAGGTTCCTCCCGATCCCGAGTCGACGCTCACTGTAGAAGATCTCGTGAACTTCTTCCTCGAGCACCGGCAAGAAAAAGTCAATTGCGGTGAATTGACCCAAAGGTCGTGGGATGACTATCGAAGAACCAGCGTGAAGATTGTGGCGTCACTCGGGCGTCATACTCCAGTGTCTACACTTGACGCCAGGGATTTCCAAACGCTCCGCAGTGACCTATCGGAAGGGCTCGGTTTGATTGCCCTAGGAAACGAGATTGGACGTTGCCGTGTCATCTTCAACTTCGCCTACAAGAATGATCTCGTTGAGAAGCCGGTAAAAATGGGTATTAGTTTCGATAAGCCCAGCCGCAAGTCGCTCCGGAAAGAAAAAGCGTCGCAACCGAAAAAGGTTTTTGAGCTTTATGAATTACGCTGGCTGCTACGAACGGCGAATCCCCAGATGCGATGTTTCATGCTTCTTGCATTGAATGGTGGACTCGGCAACTCAGATATCGGACAGCTCGAGCCACGCCACATCGAAGACGGATGGATCGACTACCCGAGGCCCAAGACTTTGGTTGAGCGCAGGTTTCCTTTGTGGCCGGAGACACTAGAAGCAATCGAGCAGGGTAGAGATACTAATCCGCGAAAGTACTTGTTCACGACGAAGTATGGGCAGACTTGGTATCGCGACAGTAGTGCGGGACCATTGAGTGCAGAGTTCCGCAAGCTCTGTGAGCAATGTGGCGTTCACCAACCAGGCCGTGGATTCTACAGCCTGCGGCACCAGTTCCGCACGTTCGCTGATGGCAGCCGTGACAAGGTAGCGATCGATCGCATCATGGGGCATTTGGACTCGAGCATGGGTGGAGTCTACAGGGAATGGATCGAGCCGGATCGACTTCAAGCGGTTGTCGATTTTGTTCGCGATTGGTGTTCTCCAATCTGGTGGAAAGTATAAAAGGGGATCTTTTCGTGACAATCAAAACGCCCACAACGCTGGTTCTCGGTGCGGGAGCGAGCACTCATTGCGGATACCCGCTCGGCATTCAACTCATCAATGATGTTGTTAGGATGCATCAGCAGAATCTTCTCAAGGTACCATACGGTTTTGCTGTGGGAGAGGTCGACTCACTAGTCACGAGACTTTCGAGGTCCGCTCACTATTCGATAGACGCATTCTTGGAAGGCGCAACGGAACACACCGACTTGGGAAAGTACCTGATTGCGGCTTCCCTAAATAAATGTGAAAGCTTGGACCGCCTATTCCCACCCCACGACTCTGGCTGGTACCAATATCTCTTCAACGCTTTGCTTGGCAGTGACGAATCACCGTTTTCTGAGAACAAGCTGACCATTGTGACATTCAATTACGATCGTTCAGTTGAAGCGTATTTGTTGACCGCGCTTATGAATCGCTTTTCGATGACCGAGACTGATGCTGCTAGAGAACTCCAACGCATACCGAATCATCATGTTCACGGATTGCTAGGAGATTATCCTTCGATCCCATACGAGCGGGTAGTTTCTTCTGAAGAGTTGTTCACGATCTCGAAAGGGATCAACATCATCCACGAGATTCACGACCGTGACCCTCTCTACTGCAATGACGAGTTTCGCCGAGCCGCTGAAGCTATCGACTCATCAACAAAATTGGTGTTTCTTGGATTCGGCTTCCACTACGACAATGTGCGTCGCTTGGCGATCGATTGGTCGAACTGGGATGGTACGAACATCTATTCAACTTTTTATGCCATGCGCCCGCGAGAATACGATCGTCTAATTGAGCGCCTAGCAGGCCTAGGCTATTGCCTTCATCGGAGACGGCGAGGAAAAGCCCTCGATCCCGAAGCCTTGGCTAGCACTTGCCCTAATCGCCAGCACAGTGATAGCTAGCGTCGCCACGGTTACGAGCGTGTGGATTTCCTCAAGCCGCAGGCCGGCTGAGGTCGATGGCATGGCCATAACCGCCGCCGAGCAAAAGCACATTCGCGCATTGAGGACCTCGGCCAGCAAGATGCTAGCCAAGGTTGCGGAGAACAAGGCAAGTCGAGTGGCGGAGATCATGACCAAGATTTCCAGGGAAGGATTACCTGATGCGCCGCCACCACGTATTTCTGCGAAGCCGCCGGTTCCTGAGCTCGACTAGCCTCATGGCAATTGGGCTGGTCATCGGGATGACAATTGCGGATGCGCCGGCTTTCCGCGACGACGCTCCAAGTGGACACGTCGTCGCTCAGCCACCAATCGATCTAAGTGGAACTGCGTGTGAGGATGAGGCTCTCGCGTATGCGTACGCTCTAGCTCAGCACGAAGCCGCGGTCGATCTCCTAAACGACGCGTACGACGATTTGGCGGCCTGCATGGGGGGAGATCCCGAGGAGCCGGAAGAGCCTTACCAGCTGTCAGAGGAGCGAGCGTCACAGATTGCGGTAATGCGTTCGGTTCTCGAACGTTAAACGTCGCCTTCACAGCACCCAGAACGGAAAACGCCCGAATTCCGTTCCCGTGGGCGCTGTGAAGTGCGGCAAATGAGAGGCATCTCCAACGTATGCGGCAGAAGTACACGAAGACCTCGAACGCTGGGATGCACTAGAGTCTTCATCGGCGAAAAAGGCCGGACTACTTCAGTCTCCTTGAGAGAGAGGCAGTGCGAGCGTGGGGCATAAACGCACTCGCACCGCAGCCTCGTGGGTGCGGCAACGCCCACGAGGCACACTCTCACGAGCGCGTGGGCAGCGACGAAACTCCGCAAAACGCCCGAATTGCAAGAGCTCCGGACGCTGCCACGCTTGAACCGATTATCGTCTAAGTCCGAATCGGATTCCAGGAAGTCTTGTGCGATTCCGCAGTAAACCAGCGGGCGATTCGGGCGCTTCTAACAGTTCACCAATTGCGTCCTCGCTTTGCGAGGTTCGTTACAATGCAGGTTTCTGTTGCTACCCTTTGCGAGAATCCGCAGCGTTGCGTCAATGATGTTCTGTTATTGGTTGCGTGATGCACATTGTTCCGCACTCAATGGCGGAATCAATCACATTTCCATCGGTTGGTACGGGCAACCGATGCACGTCTTTCCTAGAAAGGGATCAGTTTGTGGATATTGAACAGTCTGAACTTGGCGGTGCTGAAATAAACCGCAGTAGGCGCCAAGCGTGTTTCTATACGCTGGGCGGCGCCTTGGGCGGTGCGAGTCTCGGTGGAAAGTTGTTAAGCGCTCAAGAAGCCGATTCACCAACGATCTCGGCGGAGGAGCGAACCATTGACCTATCAACCAAGAGCTTGAGGCGGTTTCTCAAGTACGAAACCCACAAGAAACTCAATTACACCCTTGAAGCTTTCATCAGAGTGGCTGAGCACTTCTATGGCTTGCAGAACGTGAGGATCGGTAACAGCTTCCAACTCAACGAAGATGGCTCATATACCTTTGAGTTTAAGGACCCAATTAACAAGATTCCTGATTCAGTCACTATTCGCAGATTTTGCAACAAGGTCATCAAGCGCGATGATGCGTTCCACAAGACGTTCAACTTTTTGTGTGCACTTGAAATAGCTTGTTACCAGGGAGCGGATCGCTTTGTGGAAGACTCTTCCAACGTTCGTGGTACGTTCCTCAAGCAGTACTTGTCTGAGAACATAGGAGCAGTTCTTAAGCTGAGAAAACGTGTCGGCAGTCTACGGGTAGATGAAGAATTGGATACCGACCTAGAGTACATGGGGCGAGGCGACACTTTTGCATTTCACTTTGGTGCGGGCCATAAGCCGGATGCAGAGGTTCTGGTCTCAAGATTTGCTAGTCTCTTCAAAAGGATGCGATCGGATCGCAAACTCTTCAGGGATATGAATGACGCACTTTTGAGTGTGTTTTCGAGGCTCGTGTTTCAAGTTGGAAACCCCGCAACTTCGTTTTGCAATCCCGACAAGAGCCTTAAAATTGTGATGACCGCCGACGACTTCAATCTCGCCAGGGTGTACGCATTCCATAGGGTGTACACGCACATTACTGACAAGCAATTTCCGAATGTCTACGCGATCATTCGTGATTTCGACTCGCTTCCCCAAATCATCGTGAATTTCAACTACAGGGAGGACAGCGAAGGTCTGATCGTGCCAAACCAACATCTGATGTACGACATCGGGAGGAAGGCAGATACGTACAAAGAAGGCCTGCTCTCCATCGATAACGCACCTTACTACTCATACTACGAAGCAGAAGGTACGGATTACTATTCGAGCGATCCACTCCCCGACATCGGTTCGGCAATTACAAGTGCTCTATACTTCTTGGCGGGAACTCACATGCCGAGCAGTGCAGAAGCAAGAAGAAAACTAGTAGCTACGCTCGAAGATGAGGGTTGTGTCTTTATTCAAAAGGCTGAAATCGGAAAGCTCTTGGAACGACACAAGTTCATCTGCTCGATACCGACTTTCAAGTTGTATGGCAAGGATAAGAAGATTGACCCTCTAGACAAGCTCTACTAATACGTGCACTTTCACCGATGCTTCGTCGCGCGGCAGCAAATCTCTGGTGTTTCTACCTGTAAGGCAGCGGGCGTCACTGACGCCTGCGAGGCGTCGAAATCGCCTCGCAGGTCCAATGCGGTCTTTCGAAAAACCAAGAAAAACAAGGGTTTCCAGTTCGTCAAAAAGCCTCAGATTGGCTTAGAAATTCGATGCTCTATCCAGCTGAGCTA
>DNPC01000393.1 GCA_003501565.1 Planctomycetaceae bacterium
AAATCGGACCTAGCCACAGAACTGGGACCCGAAAAATCCCGTGTCGCTCCGGCACTAGCCGCCGCAGAATTGCTGTGCGAGAACTTAGCCAACAAACGCCAGCCTGGCGCCTAGCCGCACGCTTTGGAGAGGGATGGAGACACTTTAGTTTGCCGTGTTTTCTGTGCGAGCAATACACACGATTTGCTCTGAACGCGTACCGCCTGCTCGAGTACCGATTCGCGTAAAGATACTTCCATCAACGACAGCGGGCGTCGCATAACAATCGCTGCCGAGCTTGTTCTTCGCGACTTGATCGTAAGTCGCCGAATTATGTTTGAAGACGTATGTATTGCCGGAAAGATCGGAAACACAAATGTTCCCGTTGGAAATCCACGGACTAGAGCTAAATTGACCGCCGAGCCGCTTTTTCCAATGCTCTTTGCCTGACTCTACGTCCCAACAATACAGAATGCCATCGTCTGACGCAGCGTACAGACAGTCATCAACAACTAGCATCGATGGTTCATAGATTTTCCGTCCATTGGTCCAGACGATATCACCAGCCCCGCTCAGGCAGACGGTTTGCTTGGCGGGAAAACCACCTGAAGCGAACACCAAAGTACCATCGGAGACCATCGTGCCGCACGTCGTCTCACTGGTGCACTCGGTACTCCAATTCTCTTCCCCAGTTGCTGGATCATAACTGCTAACCGAGCGGCAACCGCTAATCAGCAGCTGATCCTTTCCTTCAACATTCAGAACAACCGGAGTGGAATGGGAGTTGATTGCAGGTCGGGCGATTCGCCAGGCAATTTCTCCCGATTGGCCGTCTAGCGCCGCAATATATCCGCCCCCACGATTGTCTCCGGCAACGATAACAAAAGACCTGTACAGTATCGGCGAAGGAGCAAATCCAAACTTGGACGCGAACGCCCCTATTTCCTTCTGCCATGCGATTTTGCCATCCAGCGTCAAAGCCGTTACAAACACGCGGCCTGAGTTGAAGAATGCGGCAAAGACGTGCTGGCCGTCACAAGCTAGCGTCGAGTTTGCATTGCTGCCTTTATTGTGGGTCTCTCGCTTCGAAGGAAAGCCACCTTCGTGGACTGTAGTTGACCAGCGTTGCTTTCCCGTGGCCCGATCATAGGCCACAACCACCTGCTGCTCTTGCGCGTCTATCGCGGTTGGCAAAAGGACGAGCTGGTCAGTAACAATTGGGGAACCGTGCCCGCGTCCCGGGACATCGGCACGCCAGCCAATGCTCTCGGACTCGCTCCAATTCAGGGGCACGTCGACAGAACTTACAACGCCTTGCCCCGACGGACCACGCCACATCCCCCAGGCAACGGAAATCTCCGGAGCGTCCCGCAGTTCAACACCACTGGATGAGACGTCAATTTCGGTGACTGGAGTTCGACTTCCACACCCCGGAAGGGCCGCGGTCATCAGCAAAACGACAAGACATGTTCGCCACATATTGGTTTCCCTGACGCGTTGAAAAGCCTACAGAATTAAGAGACTCGGCATTTCACCTGGCCCGGCCGTCGATGTTTATCTGACTCACTTGACCATCTCGAGCAAGCGGCCCGGACTGCCCATCATGTTGTAGCCGCCGTCGATGTGCAGAATCTCTCCGGTAATGCCATCACTGTAGGGACTGAGCAGATAAGCTCCGCTTCTTCCAACCTCTTCGTGTGACACATTTCGCCCAAGCGGAGCCATATGTTCGTAAAGCTTGAGCATTTCATCAACGCCAGCAGCTCGACCGGCCAACGTCCGTATGGGCCCCGCACTGAGCGCGTTGACGCGAATCCCGCGAGGGCCCAAGTCATATGCCAAGTAGCGGACGGTTGCGTCTAACGCTGCCTTGCAGATTCCCATGACGTTATACCCAGGAACACATTTCTCACCGCCATAGTATGTCATGGCAGCGATCGAAGCGCCGTCGTTAAGAATCCCCTTGGCGGCGTTGGCGACTGCCATCAAGCTATAGACGCTGACATCCATCGCCAACTTGAACCCATCGCGGCTGGTTTCAATCGTATCACCGGCCAGATCATTGCGATCTGCAAAAGCGATCGAGTGAAGCAGGAAATCGATCTTGCCGAACTCCTTTTCTGCGGTACTCATAACCTCTTTGATGTTGTCATCGTTCTGGACGTCGAGTGGCACAAGAAACTTTGCATTTTCTTCGCCATCGATGAGCTTGTTGACGCGCATCCAGTTCTTTCGCCGCGCGTCGTCAGGCTTATCAGGCAAATGGGTGAAACCGATTTGTCCACCGCCGGCGAGTATCTCTTGAGCAATTGCCCACGCGATGGAATTGTCGTTGGCAACACCCAGCACCAAACCCTTTTTGCCTTCAAATGTATTCATGTGAAAAGTCATCTCGCCTTAAAACGAATAGTTCACGACAGAAACGTCGCAGTAATAAGCTAAGCCGCTAGTTCTTGGGTTGGCGACTTCGAATGTACTCGGCCAACTCGGCAACCGTGTCGACATCCACAACTTCTTCGTCGACCGAGATGCCAAACTGTGACTCGAGATCCAAAGTCAATTCGGCCATTCCAACAGAATCGACTCCGATGAGTGCAAGTGAATCAATCAGTTCAGGTCGGGTCCCGAACTTCTCTTCCAGCATGGCTTGCAGCTGTTCTTCGATGCTGTCCACATTTTTTCCTTCGTAGTTGCTGCACCAGTTGACTGGACATTCTGCGATGGAAGATTCGCTAGCTTGGAAACTCCGGGGGACGTCCGTCCGCAAACGCCCGGATCCCCTCGGCCGCAACCTCCGTCGTCAAAGAAGTTGCCATAGCGGCAGCTCCGCTGGACAATTGCGACATAAGAGTTTCGCCGACCATTTCGTTTAGCACGCGTTTGCTGAGCTGAACAGCTTCATGTGGGGCTGCCGCTATTTCATCAATCCAGGTACTCGCCCGCACCCAGACCTGCTCACTCTCTACAACGTGCTGTACCAGCCCAATATCCTTTGCTTCCGTCGCAGCCAGATCTGCCATGCCGAGAGTAAGGTGGGCTGCAACCGAAGCGCCAAGTCGGAAATTCAACAGAGGAGCAGTGAAGCCAGACACAATCCCGCGACGGGCCGAACTGGCTTCGAAGGTGCTGCGATGGCTGGCGATAATGAGATCGCACGCGAGAGCGAGAGCAAGGCCGGCCCCCATGGCAGGTCCGTCCACCGCAGCAATCACTGGTTTTGGAGTCACTAGTATCTGCTTTACCAACTCACAAAACTGATTCGCCCGGCTATGCCAGACTTCAATTGCTTGCGGCGAATCCAACGACTCAGCCAACTGACGAAGGTCCAGCCCCGAACAAAAATTGCTGCCTGCCCCCGTGATCACAATACCACGCACTTTGCGTTCTTGTCGCAGGTCATCGAGCGCTTGTGAAAGCTGTTCGATTCCTTCGCTGCTGAGCGCATTTCGACGCGAGGGATTACTCAACACGACCGTGCCAGTAGATCCGTGGACTTTAACGTCAATCATCATTGGGCCACTAAATCAGGTGGAGAATTTTTTGTCGAGGGATGGCAGTTACCGGCCAGCTAGTTTTCCAAGCCGCGAACTGCGACTTGGGCGCAACTGACGATTTGGTCCGCCGTAATCTTGAAATGCTCAAACAGTTGACCAGCTGGCGCTGAGGCTCCAAAGCTACTCATCCCGACAAAGTGCCCGTCCGCGCCAATGTACTTATCCCAACCCTGGCGAATTCCTGCTTCGCAGGCCACACGGACTCGACATGCACGCGGAAGGACTTGCTCCTGATACTCAGGCAATTGATCCTCGAACAACTCCATGCACGGCATACTCACGACACGAGTTTTCACGCCCGCCGCGGTAAGTTCCGCTTGTGCCTTTATGCAAAGCTGTAGTTCGGTTCCCGTTCCAATCAGAATCGCGTCGGGAAGCCCTTCACAATCGCTCAGCACATAAGCCCCCTTTGCGACACCTGCAGCTGGAGCACACTCTGTTCGGTCCAGCGTCGGTACGCCCTGACGCGAGAGAACCATTGCGCTGGGATTGCGATCAAGTTGCAAGGCAGCACGGTACGACTGAGCAACTTCATTTGCATCTCCGGGACGGAAGACATACAACCCCGGAATTGCACGGCAGGCAGCCAAGTGTTCGACTGGTTGGTGTGTGGGCCCGTCCTCGCCAAGTCCGATAGAATCGTGCGTGAGCACGTAGGTAACCGGCTGATGCATTAAGCTGCTTAGTCGCATGCTCGGTCGCAGATAGTCGGTAAAGACGAAGAACGTAGCTCCATAGGGGCGTAGGCCGCAAAGTGCCATACCGTTCAAGGCGGCAGCCATTCCGTGTTCGCGAATCCCAAAGTGAAGGTTGCGACCACCGTAGTTATCAGCCCCAAAATGCCCTTCGCCATCGATCAAAGTCAATGTGCTAGGCGCCAGGTCAGCCGAGCCACCGACTAGCCATGGCAGATTGGGAGCGATCATGTTCAGCACTTTACCGCTACTTGCCCGAGTCGCTAATCCCTTTGCATCTGCCGGGAATTCTTCAAGGCCAGCGTCCCATCCATCGGGAAGCTCACCTGCGAGCATTGCGGTCAGTTGCTTGGCTTCTTCGGCAAATTCCTTTGAGTAGGCTTCAAATTTTTGTTGCCAGGCACTCGAGGCTTCGGCCCCACGTGCTCCGACCGTTTCGCCGAAGTATTCCGTAACACCTTCAGGCACCAGGAATTTTTCGTCGGTCGGCCAGCCGTAGGCCTCTTTGGTAAGCTTGATTTCGTCATCCCCGAGAGGTGCACCGTGTGCACCGTGCGTGTTTGCTTTATTGGGGCTACCGTAACCGATCACACTACGGACGATGATCAGCGTCGGTTTGTCATCGCAGCTCTTGAAGCCGTCGAGCGCCCCGGCGAGTGCATCGAGGTCGTTTGCATCTCCGACCTTGATCACATTCCAACCGAGTCCCTCAAACCTCTTGCCGACATCTTCGCTGAACGCCAGATCGGTGTGGCCTTCAATAGTGATCTTGTTGTCGTCATAAATCCAACACAGGTTCGACAGCTGGAGGTGTCCGGCGAGACTTGCCGCCTCACAGGCAACGCCTTCCATCACGTCACCATCGCCGCAGAGTGCGTAAGTGTTGAAATCAAACAGCTCGAACCCCGGGCGATTGTAATTGGCGCCCAACCATTTTCCGGCCAAGGCCATGCCAACACTGTTGCTGATTCCCTGCCCAAGCGGACCGGTGGTCGTCTCGATGCCTGCTGCTTCACCAAATTCTGGGTGGCCAGCACATGGTGAATGCAACTGGCGGAAGTTCTTTAAGTTGTCGAGCGTTATTGATGGCCCAGAACCAACATTCCCGTGGCTATCAACTTCCCGGACGCCAGCCAGGTGCAGCACCGAATACAGCAGCATCGAAGCATGTCCACAGCTGAGCACAAAACGATCGCGGTTAGGCCACAGTGGGTTAGCAGGATCGTACTGCATTGCTTTGGTCCAGACCTGGAAGGCAACTGGAGCCAATGCCATCGGAGTACCCGGGTGACCGCTGTTGGCCGCTTGAACGCCGTCCATGCTGAGCGTACGGATCGTATCGATTACCGTTTTGGGCGTCGCGGTCTGTGTAGTCGTACTCATCAGTCGAATTCATCCTATCTAGTCTGGTGTTTGGCAATCGCTTCGCCGCCAGTAGAACTGCGTTTCAAAGGCGCTTCACGGCAATTCGGCCATGGGAAAGTTGTGCTTCACGACAGAGAGTCAAGATTCGTAGAATATCTCTGGTTTTGGTCCGCAGGATACCCGCAAAAGCACTTTGTCGCAATTGTCCGACGCTCTGCTATCAACCACTTGTCGGAACCTTATGCTCATGTGCATTAGCACCCTAGAGTCTCGTGCGGTACCCAAAAACAGGCGTGAAATTGGGCGGCCCCGACGCCTAGCCGAAATGCATTATTGCGGGTACGATCTGGGGCTTGCACAACAGCATCACACGAAAGTCCAAACGTTTTCGGCCTTCCATTTTCCTGGCCGTTTAGGAGTAGCTTGGTAATGACCCCTGCGGAGATTCGCGACGAAATCATCGACATTCTTGAAGAAATCGCGCCTGATGAAGACATCAGCGACTTGAATGACGAACAATCGTTTCGCGAGCAGATCGAGCTAGATTCCATGGACTTCCTGGATATCGTGATGGAGCTGCGCAAGCGCCATCGCGTGCAAATTCCCGAAGAGGACTACGGTGAATTGGCAAGTATGGCCAGCACTGTAAAGTATCTCGAACCGAAGATGGCCGAACTCTAGGCTCCACGAATTCCATTTTGGATTTCACCGTGGACACGACCAGGGGGTTGGCTTTCTGATGAGCGGCGGCTAGTTTGGCTCCGCGATCAAACGAACTCCCGTCAACATCGCTATCCATCCCCAGAATCACTGTGTACGACACAATCATTATCGGCGCAGGGATGAGCGGCATAGCGGCCGGAATACGGCTCGCTCACTACGACCAGAAGGTCTGCATTCTCGAGCGACACTGGACGATCGGCGGCCTCAACTCGTTCTATCGCATGAACGGCCGCAACTACGATGTTGGGCTCCACGCGGTTACCAACTACACTCCACGCGGCACAAAGAAAGGTCCGCTGGCGAGGTTGCTGCGTCAGCTGAGGTTTCGCTGGGAAGATTTCGAACTGGCCGAACA
>DNPC01000394.1 GCA_003501565.1 Planctomycetaceae bacterium
GTCAGATCGCTGGGTTGAATGCGAGCTGGCGAATTTCTTGGAGCGATGGGAGGGACTGTTTCGGGGGAGGGCACGCGTAAAGTCGGCGAGCGAGCTGGCCGCTTCGGATCTTGAGGATTATCACTTGGTCTGTTGGGGGACACCGCAATCAAATTCTGCGGTCCGGCGTGTGTTCGCCGAGTGGCAAAAGCGGGCAGCATCAGGAGCGGAGCATCCAATCGGCTGGAAGAATGGAACGATCCGTGTGGGCGCTGAAGAATTCGATGCCGCAAAGCACATCCTGTCAGGTGTTTATCCAAACCCCCTGAGTTCCGCAAAATACGTCGTTTTGAACTCGGGTGTTACGTTCCGGCAAGCGCATGATCGCACGAATTCGCTTCAGAACCCGCATCTGCCCGATTGGGCTGTGATCGGGCTGGACCAACCTCCCACTGCGGAGACGCCTGGCCGAATCGTCCGGGCCGGCTTCTTTGATCAAAACTGGCAGTACAGCCCGAAATTGAGCTGGTAGGACAGTTTCGATCAGCTTTCAGATAGGTGACAGGACGAACTTTACGGTCGCTGCACAGCACGCTTGATTCACAGCAAGCGCTATCCGCAGTTCGCCGATTGAGCCTTGCCGCGATGATATTGAGCATTCCTAGCAACGCTCCTATACTACCGCCTTGATTCGGGGCCGATATCCAGCTTGTGATCCTATTCTTGGCCGTTCCAAGTGCTTCTACGAGGGGCCCGATCAAAGTCCAAGGGTCAATAATGAGTAAACAACGTATAGAAACAGGCACTCCTGACGCGGCTCGCTCCACTGGACTGGATGCAGCCCAGGGGTATGTGCCGTGGATATTAGGCGGTTTGGCGATCGTTGTGGTTGGCGCCATTGCTTGGGGGATCTTCAACGCCCGGTCGCAGCAAGCATCGGCTGCTGCGTGGAGTGACTACTACTTCAACCTCGGTGATGACAACCTCGATCCATTTATCGATTTGGCGGATAACCGTCCCGGTACTGATGCCGCACAGTGGGCGTTATTGACTGCCGGTGAGGGCTATCTTTCGCAGGGAATGGATGAGCTCTACACCAACAAGGCTGAAGGGCTCTCGATGATCGAACTGGCTGTCGAGCAACTCGAGCAAGTTGAAGATGCAAGTCGAATTGAACTGCGTGAGAAAGCGTTGCTCGGATTGGCCCGAGCCCACGAAACACTTGGCGATATCGACAAAGCGAAAAGCTACTACGAGCAAGTTCGCAGCGTTTCTTCACTGGCCAGCATTCAGGCAGCCGCCAGCCAGAGATTGAGTTTTCTTGATAGCGACGAAGGAAAAGCGTTCTACACCTGGTTTGAGAGTTTTGATCCCAAACCCGATGCGCCCATTGAGCTCTCTCCCGATTTTCAGTCGCCGCCAACTTCGCCAGATCTCGACTTTTCTAACACTCCTGATGCAGAGGTCGATACTTCAGGTCTGCCGGCTCCCGATCTGGGCACGGCCAATGATACGCCGGCTGGCGACGGCCCGCCTTTACCGCTAGAAGGAAACGCCGGACCTGCAGCACCAGCATCCTCAGAAGGCTCTGGTGACACCGGGGCAGAATCTGAGGGCACCGGGACCAGCGACGAATCGACGGCCAGCGGATCAAACAGCGATCAACCACCCGGGCCATCTGGCGAAGCGACGAAGGAAGACGCTGGCAGTGGTGCCGAGGGCAAATAGAGCGTTCGCTTGCCCGGGAGCGTCACTAGATCACGATTTTGCACCCGGAGCGTCAATTGAGCGAGACGACTCACTTCAAGACGCTCGTTACCGGAGAGCAAGCTGGTCAGCGGCTAGACGCTTTCTTGGCTCTGCAGCTCGACGCATATAGCCGCGTGTTCTTGCGCAAGGTCGTGCAGAATAGAAACGCGACCGTCGATGGCGAAGTCGTTAAACCCAGTTTTCGGGTCCAAGCTGGCCAGACGGTTGAGGTGGATTTGCCTCCACCTCCTGACGATGGACCGCAGCCAGAAGACATCCCCTTGGACGTTCTCTACGAAGACGATGACTTCGTGGCGATCAACAAGCCGCCACTCATGGTCGTGCACCCTGCTAAAGGCAATTGGAAAGGAACCTTGGCCAGCGCACTTGCGTTCCGTTTTCAGTCTCTAAGTGATGTTGGCGGTCCAACGAGACCCGGGATCGTGCATCGGCTCGACCGCGATACCAGCGGCGTGATCCTGGTCGCCAAAAGCAACGAAATGCACCTCAAGCTTTCGAACCAATTTGAACAACGGACGGTGGAAAAGGAGTACTTCGCACTGACCATTGGGCGATTGCAGCTTGATCGTGATGTAATCAATCAGCCGATTGGGCCGCATCCCTACCAACGGGACAAAATGGCAATTCGAGGCGGGCACCCACAGAGTCGTCCTGCGGAGACTTGGTACGAAGTCCAGCGTCGCTGGGGTGCGATTACCACGGTGAAAGTGCGGCCTAAGACAGGTCGCACGCATCAGATCCGAGTTCACCTGACGCACGCCGGTGCTCCTGTGCTGTGCGATCGTTTGTACGCCGGTCATGCAGAAATCACGCGAGGCGAGTTGTTGCGGCGGCAGGTTCAGCGAATGCCCACTCGCGAGGAAGATGCCGAAATACTGCTCAATCGCCAAGCGCTTCATGCCCGCCGTATAACGCTTGATCATCCCAGAACCGGAAATCGCATCCAAATCGAGGCACCCATCCCGGACGACATTCAGCGCGTAATTGACGCCCTCGAGCACGAGTCGGCCGCCGGGTGAGTCCCGGTAAACTTGATTCGGTGATCGGTGATCGGTGATGCAGGCCAGGCTTTCCGGCCGTTGTTGGGCGTTGCTGTGCAAGCTTGAGGCCTGCACTAAACTGTAGTTGTGCTTCCCAGGAAATCTGACCATGGGCACAGGCGGGATCGATCGGGGGCAGTCGCACGTAGTTTATCGGGTGCGAGCAGAGTGATCATTTTTCATAGGGTTTAAGAAATCGTGAACAGTGTTTTCTTCCGCCGCTTGGCGACATTAATAGTGCCAGTGTGTTTGGTTTCCGTCTTTCAGACTCAGGTGACTCAGGTGCAAGCCCAAGACAAGAATGCATATAGTATCGTTATTCACGGCGGGGCAGGGGGGGATCCAGGTCGTTGGTCAGCAGAGTACCAGCAGCAGCGGCGCGAATCGCTCGGTGCGGCGCTGGAAGTAGGAATAGAGATGCTAGAAGATGGTAAATCTGCCATCGATGTAGTGGAGGCCGTCGTGCGAACGATGGAGGATGATCCAGTATTCAATGCTGGGCGCGGCTGTGTGCTCAATGAAGAAGGTGATCATGAATTGGATGCATCGATCATGGATGGTGCAACCCTGCGTTGTGGCGCGGTTGCAGCTGTGACGTCTGCCAAACACCCGGTGACGCTGGCGCGCAAAGTTATGGAAAACACGCGTCACGTTCTATTGATGGGCAGCGGCGCGGATAAGTTTGGAAAGCAAATCGGTGTCGAACAAGCCCCAGCAGACTGGTTCGTTACTGATCGGAAGAAAGCGAGTTGGAAACGCTGGAAAGCTGGACAGCAAGACGCCATGCTGCATCGCCCAAAGAACCTGGGCCCCGGCGAAGAACAGCTGTACCTGGGTACCGTTGGCTGCGTGGCACTTGATTCTCAGGGCAACATAGCCGCGGCGACCAGTACCGGCGGATTGATGGGCAAAAGATGGGGCAGGGTAGGGGATTCACCCATTGTTGGTGCGGGTAACTACGCTGACAACGCTACCTGTGGCGTGTCGGGAACAGGGGTTGGCGAGGAGTTTATTCGCATCGGCGTCGCGCGGGACATTGCTGCACGGATGGAATATGGTGGACAGTCTTTGGAACAAGCTGCTGCGGCCACAGTTGGCAAGTTGCCGGAAGATGCAGGAGGCGTGATTGCTATCGACAAACACGGCAACATCGCCACTCCGTTTAACACCCCTGGGATGTCCCGGGCGATGGCCAACAGCTCAGGACTCAAGTCTGTCGCCCTGGGCAGAGAGGAATAGCTGACTTACACGTGTGGGATCTCTAGCAATGCTTTGCAGAACGGGCATTCGGCTGTTGCGCCTGCGGCGCTGGCTGGGACTTCCATGATGCCGTCGCAAGCTCCACAAGCCAATTGGATAGCATCTCCGCTTGACTCTTCGGCCGGTTCCAACTCGGGAGCTGTGACAGGCTCGAGCTCGATCGTAAAGACTTCACCACAGACGTGGCATTTTCCACGACGGCCGCGCATAGATTCGTTGCCGTCAAATAATTGGTTGCATTTGGGACAGTGAAACACAAATTCTGTCACGTCAGCTTTGACGGGCGACAGCGAAATGGTGAAGATTTGCCGACAGCTTATACATTGCCCTTTGGTGCCAAGCAGGTCGGCAGAGCAGGTCAGTGGTTTGTCACAGTAGGGGCACTCTACAGTGATCCGCTGGCTAGCTTGGGACGTACCACCGATCGCTTCCTCTTCAACGATTTCGGCGTCCACAATCTCAGCGTCAACAATCTCTTCGGTTGGCGCTTTTACGATTGCTCCGCAACTTGGACACTGACAATCCTGGCCAGCTGCTTCGGCCGGAACTCGTAGCAAAGATTCGCATTGTGGGCAGTCGAATTCAATTGTCATAATTGCTCGCAACAAAACTTGCCGAACGAAGTCCCGGATGCTCAGACTACTCAGGGAAGACATGCTATGCAACACACATAACTAAGCTTGCTGCAGGCGCTGCGACTGGGCAGCTGTGAGGGCCAGGCTTTTCCGCTGTGGCGTTACCAAGGTATTCTTTGCCTATGTCTTTATCGCCTGCGTCTTTAT
>DNPC01000388.1 GCA_003501565.1 Planctomycetaceae bacterium
GGCGCCGCCGCGTTCGCCTAGGATGAGCTTTCGAGAAAGTTTCCTCTAGTCCTCCAGTTGCGCGGCGTCGCTCAGCGGGCCACTAGGACTCGGCTTCCAGTTCGAGCAGGGCACTGATGACCTGAGTGTCATGTCCATCTACTTTGACGCGTTTCCAGACCTTGGCGACCTTTCCCGCTGAATCAATCAAGAATGTGCTGCGTTGAATGCCCATTGACTTCTTGCCGTACATATTCTTTTCGCGCCACGCGCCGTACTTTTCGGCGACTTTATGGTCTTCGTCGGCGAGCAGTGGGAAGTTCAGGTCGTATTTGTCTCGGAACTTCCCGTGGGACTCAACATTGTCGGCGCTGACTCCCAGAACCGTAGCTCCGTGCTCCTGCAACTCACTCTTGCGGTCGCGAAAAGCGCAGGCTTCCTTCGTGCATCCAGGGGTGTCATCCTTTGGGTAGAAATACAGAACGACCGGGCTACCCTTCAGATCTGCCAGCTTTACTTTCTCACCTTCGTCGTTTTTGAGCGTGAATGCAGGTGCTTTGGCACCCGGTTCAATCCAGTCAGCCATCTACATAATCCTTGTTTGAAGCTTTCGCATAAATACTGAGTACGACACGCCCCCATCTTGGGGAGAGTTGTACGTGAGGAGCGAGCGTTCTGGGAGGGGACACATCCACCAGCGATGAGTGCATCGGTCGACATTGCGGCTGGCAAGAACGCCTGGCAAAGTGTTGCTAGCAGTCAACTTTCTGCGTCTGGCCTGTCGCCTTGCGGATGATTCTGCTAGCTACACATTTCGGAGTGAAGATTCTGCGTGGCAAGCAAAGGCAAATGCTAGCAATTTACAACCGTTACAGGCCGGACAATCGTTTTTGCTTTACTTGCCGGAATAACCCGAATTTTTTAACACGGTCTGCCGAAAACAAACATTGACGCCCATATTGCGTTTTGGGTACCAGACTTCCAGGATCATTGCATCCGAAAAAGCCAGGTGCCTCGGACGCGACAGGACGTTGCACCGGCAGTCTTGCTTCGGTGGTGGGTGTTTCGCCGTGATCTTCAGGGTCGCAGCGACACTTACCTAGCACTTGCTGGAAGTGGGATGTGGCAGCACGATGCTGCGACATTTGACACAGCCAGCGAACCAAGGCTGCCCAGAGGAAATTGGCCGTGCGGGAAGACGGCGAATTGGGCTGGCATTTTCGCCATACGGCCGGGCATCCGGTTCTCACCATCGCGAAGAAGGAGAGTCGCGTTGAGTCAGGAAACTACGAAACTAAAGCGACGTTGGTTAGCACGGCTGCTCAGGGGTTCTGCCTCGGCACTGTGGATGGCACCTGCCTTGCTGGCGCCGGTCATTATGACGGCCGCCACGGATGAAGCTCTGGGCCAAGCGCCGGTTACACCGGCATCGGCAATCACGGCTCCACCACAGGCCGCCACGCCTCAAACCGCAGCCGTAACGGATCAGTTTGTGTTGGATTGGCTCAACTATGCAGCCGCCAACACCAAGGACATCAAGGTTGCCTCACAGGCCTACACTGAAGCACTTCGCGGCCGCAAGCTGATGAAGGTCCAAGGCAAAGACCTGAATGGCCGCGTTGAAGAACGCCTCAAGCAGGTGCAAAGCCAGCTGTTGAAAGTTGGTGTAACACCCAAGCACATCGAAGAAGCAGCATTGAAGCTTGGGCCGGTCGTTGCCGCGCCTCGCATTGCTCCAGTCCAAACTGCATCTGCAGTCGCAAACCTACCAGCTCTGCCTGGCACCACGACGGCGAGTCCCGTCATTCCGGCCAGCAGCGTTGGCAGCCCAACCGCCAAAGTCGCTCCTGCGATGCAACTGCCCGCCCCGGGCGCTGCCGAGCAGAAGATCAGCCAAGGCGTGTTTTGGCCCCGAAACCAAGGCAACTCCGCTACGGCAGCTAGCGGTCAACTCACGCCCGCGACACCAGTCGAGGCCGACGCCAGTGGCGAAGACCTTTACCGCCGTGGACTCGAACGACTCGCAGCAGGCGATCGTGAGGCAGCCTACGAACTATTCAGCTCAGCCTGGCGCTTCGAAGGTGAAATGGATGTCACCACACGTGCCCAGCTGAAAGACAAGCTGACCAGCATGCAACCACGTCGAGGTGGACCTGAGCAAATCAGTGCATCACCGATTGACCAGGTAACCCGAGACCAAATGCTCGCTCGTCAAAAGTGGATGAGCGAAGTGGCAGGTGAGATCAGCAAGGCTGAGGCCAACCGCGAAGCGGAACCACAAGTCGTAGCCGATCGCTTGCAAGTTCTGCGAACTCGCGTCTCGCAAAGCGGCCTAGACGGAAAGACCAAGAAGCAGTTGCTAACGTTGGTCGATCGTCAAATTGCGACTCACCAAATCTACATGTCTCAGAACCGAGCCGCGATTGAACAGAATCTGAAGAACCAGCAGGTTCGCGATGAAATTGCACTCGACCAAGAGCAAACCTACAAGACTCAACAGCAAATCGCATCGCTGGTCGATAGCTATAACGACCTGATGGATGAAGGTCGCTATGCAGAAGCCGAAGTGGTTGCAAAGCAGGTCGGTGTGCTCGACCGAGACAGCGAGATCGCAAGTCTGTTGATTGCCAACGCACGCACCGCTCGCCGGATCCTCGAGTCCGAAGAGATCATTGCGGCGAAGGAAGATGGATTCGTCGATGCACTCAACGACGTAGATCGATCTGCGATTCCCTACACCGACTCCGACGGGATGTCGTTCCCTGAGAACTGGGGCGATATCTCTCGCAACCGAGCAGAGCTACTGGCTAGCCAGAACAATGGAATGAGCCCTGCTGATGCGATGGTCTACGAGAGACTCAAGACTCCCGTCTTGGTCAACTTCAAGAACCGACCACTAACGGAAGTAGTCGACGTTCTGCACAACATGACCGGCGTGCAAATCATCGTCGACGAAGTTGCTATGGAACGTGAGGGCCTCGGCTCGGCTAGCGAAATTGGTATCTCGCTGGCACTCCAGTCTGAGATTCAAATGCGAAGTGCTTTGAATATCATGCTTCGAAGCCATGGGCTGAGCTATCAAGTCCGCGACGAAGTCCTGGTGATCTCCTCTGCGAATGACGACGTCAGAGCCAATGTCACGCGAACCTACAACGTTAAAGACTTAGTAGTTCCGATTCCTAACTTCCGCACCGATAACAACAGCGGAATGGCAGGTGCGATCCGGCAAGCTTACGAAACTGCTTCCGCCGGACGCGGGCTAATTGCAGCCGCTGAGAATAGCGGACGTGTGGTTCCAGCCAGCTACGCAGGAACGGGCGACATGACCAACCCTGCTGCTCTTGGCCAATTCAACCCACTGGCCGGTGGCAACCTACCTCAGCAATTTGGAGGTGGTCTCCTGGGCGGTAGTAGCAGCGGTCCTCTAGTCGGGCCTGGTCCTGGCATGATGAACATGGGCCCACAAGCTCAAGGTGGTGGTGCCGCGTTCGCGGACTTCGGTACCCTGATCAACTTGATCCAAACCACAGTTGTACCTGACAACTGGGACCTTAACGGTGGCCCAAGTACGATTCAGCAGTACCCAGCCAACCTTTCGCTGGTCATCAGTGCACCTCAAACGACGCACGAAAAAGTCGCTGAGTTGCTTGAGTCGCTGCGTCGCCTGCAGGATTTGCAAGTGACCGTAGAAGTCAAGTTCATCACGCTCAACGACACGTTCTTCGAGCGAATGGGTGTCGACTTTGACGTCAAAGTGGATGACAACGTAACACGATTGCCTGCGGACGATAGCGGCAACAGTGCGAGCATCGGCCTCAATGCGGAGTTCAACCCCTTCACCGGGACAGTTCCTGTCACAGGTGACTTGGACATCACGCTCAGCAACAACACCTTTGGTGGTGCGACTCCACCGTTTGGTGCTCCTGACCCTGGTACCGGTGCATCACTGGGCTTCGCGATCCTCAGCGACTTGGAGATGTTCTTCTTCATGAATGCTGCTCAGGGTGACCAACGTACCAACGTACTGCAAGCACCTCGTGTAACGATGTTCGACGGTCAATCCGCGACGGTTACTGATACGACCAGTCGCCCGTTCGTCACAGGCTTGATCCCTGTCGTCGGTGACTTCGCCGTCGCTCAGCAACCGGTCATCGTTGTCCTCAACGAAGGCACCGTGCTCAACGTTCAGGCGACGGTATCGGCGGACAAACGATTCGTCCGCATGACGATCAACCCGACCTTCTCGGCCATCGACCGAGTCGACACCTTCACCTTCGAAGGAACGCGAACGACCCGCTCGGGTACGAACGTTCTTGATCCGGCTGGCGAGATCACGGGTGAAAACGACGACGTCGAAGAAATCGTGACTGGTAGTACTGTTCAACAGCCTAGCTTTGCCTTCACCAACATCAGCACAACAGTAAGTGTGCCGGACGGTGGAACGATCCTTCTGGGTGGGATCAAGCGAATGAGCGAAGGCCGCGTTGAACGGGGCATTCCAATCCTCAGCAAGATCCCTTACGTCAACCGATTGTTCAAGAACACAGCGGTTGGTCGTGAGACACGAACCTTGATGATGACGGTAACCCCTCGGATCATCATTCAAGAAGAGGAAGAACGTAAGTACGGTGTGACGAACAACTAATCGTCTCACCGCGATAGCATCACCGCGAGACTCCGATCGCGGGATCTCCAAATCAGGGCTCGAGTGTTCAGTCACTCGAGCCCTGTTTTCGTTTTCAGGCAGCCTGCAATTATCTGCGAGCAGGAATCCTCTCTTCGGAAACCCTCTCTTGCCGGCTCGGGAGCTGGTGTCGGTTCAATTGACCGCCCCCGCTCGCCCATTCTCCCCACACGTGTTGCTATTACGCAACATCTGAGCAGTTGGCGATCTCTAAACGCTACGTCGTAGCACTCGAGTGAGGTGTCCTCGCAACGCGGGACAACTACTGACAGAAATAAGCCAGAAAAGCTCCGCCTCTGGGGAGAAATCGACGTACGCTTTAGATACGGAAGACTTCATCGAGAGTGCTATCCCAAGTAGATTCCTATGTCCACCCAATCAGCTTCAAAACTGTTGCGAGCAACGCGACGACGAACAAAACGTCGACGCCACAGCTCGCGCGATGATCGCCGGGGTGCTGCGATCGTCGAGTTCGCGATCTGCTTGCCTGTACTGGTGGCAGTTACGTTGGCATTCATCGATTTGACGAACTTAATCTACTTCCGTCAGACCATCAAAATCGCATGCTATGACGCGGCCCGCGCGGCAGCTGAAGCAAGTGCCGATGCTCAATCAGTTCAAGACACAGCGGATCGCCTGCTATCGATGCGTGGCGTTGAAAACTACGAACTTACGCTGCCCGACGACTTCGATACGATCCCGCGGGGAAGCATCGTAAACGTTGAACTGGCAGTGCCGCTGAGCGAAATGACCAGCTTCTCGGGAATGGATCTTTGGGAAGACTCGTTGGACAATGGTGTCACGATCGAGACCAGCATCATCAAGGAGTAACAACGTGATTGCACTTTCCAAAACACAACGACGCGGTTCGGTCACAGTTACCTTCTTGCTATTGTTGACTGCGGTCATCGCAGTCGGTGCGATGGCGGTTGACTTTGCACTCATCGAAAGCGCCCGGACGGACCTGCGAGTCACCTGTGACTTGGCATCCCGCGCCGCGATGGTCGACTACATTGAAAACCAGGATGTTGATAGTGCCAAAGAGCGGGCAAAGACGATTGCTCAAAGTAACGGAGTCATGATGTCGAATTTTGAACTCGATAGTTCGGACATCATTCCCGGCAATTCATCGCCT
Organism: Planctomycetaceae bacterium; assembly: GCA_003501565.1. Classification (GTDB taxonomy): domain Bacteria; phylum Planctomycetota; class Planctomycetia; order Pirellulales; family Pirellulaceae; genus Aureliella. The sequence goes on from DNPC01000388.1 coordinate 5,799, forward strand.
GACTCCAACAATCGCTATATCTTCACCGCCAACCAAACCCCGTTCAATAGTTTCCGCGTGGAAGGGAAATTGACTGACGGGAGCCGCGCGGGGGCTCTGCCTTTGATGTTCAGCGGTGTCCACAAACGCGACTCGATCGAAATTGATGAACGAGCTACTGCCACCGAGACGCACCTGGACATCGTCTTAGTCCTTGACCGTTCTGGGTCCATGGCCTTCGACCTGACGGGTACGACCTGGCAATACCCCGATGGTGACTCGTGGGTCATCAACTACTACGAACCACCCGCGGCGGGCAGTCGCTGGGAGAGTTTGGAGAACGCCATTGGAGTTTTCTTGGATGAGATGGCTGCGAAAACGAAATTGGAAAGCGTCGCGCTGGTCACATACTCGAGTACTGAGAACTACTACAGTTCGCACTTCGACGAATATTTCTCCAGTACGGAAGTCACAACCGACAGTGGCTTCACAACCAATTATGACGACATCATGGATAGCATCCTGGACATTGGTGCTGAGCCCGTGATTGGAGGTACGGCGATCAGTTCTGGCATCGATCAAGCTGTTAGTTTGATGAGCACATCTGATCGCTACGGCTACTCTGAGAAAGTGATCATTCTGTTCACAGATGGCGTGTGGAATGTCGGTTACGATCCCGTCGTCGCTGCCGAGACCGCTCGCGATAGCAACATCACGATTCACACGGTCAGCTTCGGTTCTAACGCCGGTGCAAGCGTGATGGCCAGCGTCGCCAGCACAACAGGCGGAACGGCTTTCGAAGCACCTGGAGACGCTGAATTGTCTGAGGCATTCCGTGACATTGCTCGTTCAATTGGCCTTACCTACACGGAGTAGAGCAATGAGTCGCATTCGAGCTAAGGCGAGCCGAAACGCTACAAGACGCAAGCAGAGAACGCTGCGCGCCGGTACGGTCGCGACAGAAATGGCGGTCTGCTTGCCGATCTTGTTCATGGTGTTTCTCGGTAGCATCGATTTGATTCGATACAATTTACTGCGAAACGTGATCACGCATGCAACGTACGAAGCTGCGCGGACGGGTATTGTCAAAGGCGCCACGATCGAAGACGTTCAGCAGGTAGTCGAAACCGAGTTGGATCGCTTTGCGGCGCCACTGGAGTATACGATTACGACCGATCCGGCCGTTCTACCTGCAGTAGGCAGTGAAACGCTCACGATCACGATTACTTGCGACGTTAGGGAAGCGGGCTGGATACTGTCTGATCACTTCCCGGGCGATACGATGCAAGAATCCATGACCATTCAGCTTGAATGATCATCAGTGGTGCTTCTAAAGCGTGGTTTGACTTGGAGAGATTCAAGTTCCCGCGGCCCCACCAGCTGAGTGCGATTCGGCTGGTTGGTCCTAGAGAAGCCGGATTTGCCGCCAATTTAAGGCCCCCCAGCCATTACAAAGACACAGCAACCTAGCTCCCGTGGGTTGCCCGCAGGCGAGGCCCGTATCTTACTACAAGACCGCCTTGCCTATCTGGCCGGATCTTCCACTCCGGCTACCACTTAACGCGCCCATCGGGCTGCGGTGCCAGTCTAAGTCCCAGATTCGCGGGATTTCTCTCCATTCCACCTCCCGCTAGAGCGTGTCCACCGTTCGAGAATCGTTGCGTTTTCTGGAGTTTGCTCGAAATCGGGGCCTGTACAGATAGCGGAGATCTGTAAAATCGAGAGCGACGCGCGAGGGGTTGCTTCGCGGTCACGTGCGGTGGAGCGTACTACGATTTGTTGCCGGTTCACCGACGCATTAGAACACTTCCGGAGATCCTCAATGATCACTGATTTGAAAGCCTATTTCCGCCGAGCGGGATTCATTGCCGCCCTTTCCGCAGGCCTCGCCTACAACGCACCGGTTAGCTTTGCACAAGAAGGTGCAGCTGAGGCGCCTGCCACTGACTCTGCAGAAGGCGATACCGAAGAGAAAGCGGAAGAAGATCCACTTGCTGTTCCAGCGGATGGCACGACCGAAGAACTGTTGGAATTCATCCAAGGCGCAATGCGAGTCCCACCTCCGGCAGGCATGAATCGCACTGAGTTCGCCGGCAAAGTCTTCCCTGCGATGATCGAAGCAGCAGAGGTAATCCTTGATCGTGAAGATGCATCGGATAGCCACGCACAAGCTATTCAGTGGAAATTGAGAGCGCTGACATTCCTTGGAAGGTACAAACCCGATACAGCAGGTCAGGCAGAGAAGTTCATTGAGGAACTAATCAATGACGATCGCAAAGAAATTGCGGTCATTGGAGCCTCCCAGAAGCTGATGCTCAACCTTTCAAGCCTACGCAGCGCCGATGCAGAAGAAGCCGGACAAGCGGCCGATGATGCAATTAAGCTGATTGAGAATTACGGTCTAAGCACTGATACCTTCACCGCCGCTTCGCAGGTTGGTAGTTACCTGGGCCGGACCAAACACACGGACGTCGCAGTTGGCCTGTGCAACAAGCTGGCGGACCTGGCCGAGAAATCGGACAATGAGGACCTAGTTGCTAGCGCAGGGCGTATGCGTGGAACGGCACGCCGGCTCGGATTGATGGGTTCGGAGATGGAGGTCTTCGGTACCACGGCTGACGGTAAAGAATTCGCCATGTCCGACTATAAGGGGAAGGTTGTCCTCGTCGATTTTTGGGCTAGCTGGTGCGGACCTTGCATCGGTGAAATCCCGAACATGAAGCGCAACCTGGAAGCCTACGGCGACAAGGGATTTGAAATCGTGGGTATCAACATGGATAGCACCGAAGATCGCTTCTTGAAGTGTATCGAGGAACGATCGATTGGCTGGACGAACATCGTCAGCTGGGAAGAGGGCAAGAATGGCTGGCAAGCTCCAATGGCCACCCATTACGGAATCTCTGGCATCCCAACTGCGATTTTGGTCGACCAAACTGGAAACGTCGTTTCGCTCAACGCACGCGGCGGGGAACTCGACAAGAAGCTCGAAGAGCTCCTAGGGCCACCACCCAAGAAAGCTGAAGCGGAAGAGCAAAAGATCGTCGACGAGGAGGATGACTCCGAAGAAGACGACACAGACGGCGACTCAGATAAGTAAGCTCTCATAGGCTTACCACCCAGAGAGCCAATCCCTGCAGGAGACTTTCTGCTGTTTGCTCTCTTTGGGCAACACTCTAGACAAAGTCGCTATAGACATACTCGCCATAGTGGACAAGGCAGCTCCACCCTCCCGTTTGGGAGGGTCGGGCTTGCGAGCGCTAGCGAGTAAGGCCGGGGAGGGTTTGCAGCTGCGGGTTGTTCTGGCCTGAGAGATCAACTGGACGCTTACCCAATCGCCGGGTGCCCCTCCCCGAACGCTCGTTCCTCACTTGCGACCCTCCCGGCTGGAGGCTTCCCACTCGTTGCCTCGTCCACTGCCAGGTGCAGTTCTTCGCCGCCCACCCCAGGTGAGACCTATAGCGCTCGCCTTTCTGTGATTTCAAAGGGTTTGTTGCTGACCCGACGCGTCAGTCTTGAAGCTGCGCATTCCGTTTCAGGGGCAACACCCTGTTCGTTTGCAAGCCCAGTCCGCTCGGCTGGGTTGACGAAAGGCCAGTGAATTGAGCCGAGGACCCTACAATTGCAGCGCCCTCACGCCGCAGCGAGAGATTCTTCTAATCGACGTCTCGGGTACTGGCAGCTGCCGAAACAGTTTGTGCGTCTTGCGCCTGAAACTCTGAATTCTGAAATTCAGGAGTTTGGATGTCAGGCGTCACCGTATGGCTTGGCCGCGGCTGCGTGGCCCGCAATGCGTGGTGATGCGACGGCGAGAATGCTGCAATGGCTCCATCAGGCAGAACCTGCCCACGATCGTCGACGACTGGCAAATTCCAGTCTCCGCTGACGGCGATCAAAAAGGAATCGTCTGCGTAGCAGATTTCCCATCCAGCCAATTCGGCCGGACGCTCACTCGCCTTCCCGCCAAGCGCCCGGAGTGCAGCCTGGTATAGCGGTGCGTCGCGGTGCACCAGTATGCCGTCTGTGTGGTACTTGCTCAGCAGCTCCCACCAACCGGCCTTTCCAGCCAAGAAGGTGTTGTGTTCTTCCATCACACCTTCCCGGTACGCAACCTCGTAGCGGCCGTCAAAACTCACCTTTACTTGGGGATGCATCTCCCAGGACACGTATGCACCGACGTGAAACGGTGTGAACAGGTTACCTTGGAAGTTGTTCGCTTTCAGGTAGTCGATCGCCGCCACCGGAAAACAAGCCGTCGAATAAAGTGGAGCAGGTGGGAGCGAGGGACGCCAGAAATGGTGAACGGACGCAAACGCCAAGCAGCCGACCGTGATCGCCTGGCAAATGCGGATTGAAACGAGCCGGTTGTTCTCCAGCCAATTCGTTAGCACACGACCAGTGCCCAACCTGGAGACCCAAGCGGGCACATAGGCTAGCCAAACAATCGCCAACAACGATCCATGACGAATGTGCTTGATCGTCATGAGCAGACAGATGCTCAGGAAAGCCAATCCACGCAGACGCGAAACATGACCGTTGCGTAGGTAGTGGCGAATCGACAGTCCGATCAGTGCTACTGCCACAACGAGCATGAAGATCGTCAGCCCAGGTGCGTAGGTATACCAGATTGGTTTCCATTCACGAATCAGCGGCCTTGGCATGCTGATAGCGCGGACTAAGTATGGAATGTACTTCCATCCGTAAGGGTTGATCGGAAGCACGCAAAGTGATCCAAGGCAGGCCGCTATCAGGTGCCAACACTGCCGGAAAGTCGCGCGGAAGCTTCGGGTATGCCAAGCGGTCCAAACGAAACGTTCTGCCGTGTGGAAGGCCAGCAAACCTAGCCCTACCACGAATCCTGCGTGCAGGTTCAGCCAGCAGGTAAGCACCAACAGCCAGGCGAACACCCACATGCGCCTACCGCGCCAGTCTGATTCGAGCATCCACAATTGCAGCGCTAAAGCCAGCAGGGTAAACAACTGCGCACGAACGGTAGCAAAGCCAACCCACATCACGGGAAAAACCGCGAACGCGATGCAGCCAAAGACAATCGGATGAGCGCCTCGCAATCGCGCAATGCGGTAGAGCACGAACCATAATGCGGCGATCAAACTGAATTTGAGCAGCGATAGTCCCGCTAGCCCCAGACCGCTACCAACAGTTGCCCAGTAAAGTACTGCGCCGGTACCCCATTCGTGGTGGACTGAAGTTTCAACAGTTGGCGTGAACGCAAACACATCCACTTGCGGCATCTCACCCTGGATAAGTGCCTGGCGATAAAGCGCCATTTCATGGAATGCATCATGTGTGATTTCGTGCATTCGAGCGGTGTACGCGATGAACCCCGCCGCAAGCGCAAGCAACACCCATGCGAATAGCCGAACATCACGTCCAGCGCCGCAGCGAAGGCAGCTACTCAGGACCCAATCAATAGAGGATTTAACGCGTGATGATGACGAAGCGTTTGGTTCAGATTGATTGACTTGATCGGTCATTTCAGCGCTCGCAGGGGCCTAGCGATACATTCAGCGGGGACTTGAGTCGGTGTTACGTAGCGCGACGTCAGTCCCGCTGCGGCTAATCCGGCGCAGGCCCTTCGCCTGGGGCTCATCACAAAATCGATGAATCCGATTATTCGGAGTGATTGATAGTTCGACGTTCCCGAAACTCGACGTTCCCGAAATTCGATGTACTCGATGGGCAGTGGAGCCACCGGCAAGGTAAAGCCCCAGTTACGAGTGCGAAAACGTACCACCCTCCTGATCGGTCAAACGGTCTGATCGGGTTGGCTGACAAAGAGTGCTAGCAAGACGTTGCGGACTTTAGCGAAAATTGGGATCAAACGGGTTTTTCCATACATTGACCTATCTCCAGCGAGAGCGGTTTTCCTACACTCGCCGCTCGTCACTTGCGTGAAAACCGCAGTACAGACAGGCAGTTGTGCGGAAAGGAGTTCCGCTTCTGCAAGCGTTCTTGCTGACGATTTCGCAAGTTAAAGCACTTCTGATGCGTGAGGAGGAAGCGTTGTCGGAGTGCCTAGTTCGACCCTTGTAGATGGCAGTACGCCCTGTGGTTTTTCTACAGTCGTACTCTACCGTCTGCACCTGAAAAGGAGCCCTGGGCATGGATGCTCGCTACCTTTCCATTTGGCGCTGCGCGCTTACTGCAGCAGCAATTCTCTCTTGCTCGACATCGGCATCGATCGGCCAAGTCCGGATGTTTGCGACGTCGGGGCCAAACCTTCAAAGGATGGCCGCCCCCAAATTTGCAAAGGGGACCCGCAATTTTGTTGTGTTTGCTTCCTCGCCCGAAGAAGCAGAAACGATGGCTGCCGAAGCTGAGAGGCTTCGAAAAGAGCTGGCAATCTACTGGCTGGGCGCCGAACTCCCCGATTGGCCGGGACGCTGCCCACTACATATTCATGCCGCTCCAAACTTACCCGCATCCGGCGAGACGAACTACCAATTGGTTGGCAACACGGTTGGGGGTTGGC
>DNPC01000819.1 GCA_003501565.1 Planctomycetaceae bacterium
GCCAGTCGACTTTGGAGAAAAGTCTGCGCGGAGATTGTTGCCGCCGACTACTCTGACCTCGACTACGAAGTGGTCCTAGTCGATGCGATGGCCATGCATTTAATCAGTCGACCCACGACGTTTGATGTCGTTGTGACGAGCAATATGTTTGGAGACATTTTGACCGACGAAGCCTCCATGCTCCCCGGTTCGCTGGGCATGCTTCCAAGCGCTTCGCTAGGGTCAAACGGCCCTGGGCTGTACGAACCGATTCACGGAAGTGCACCTGACATAGCCGGAAAGGGTATTGCCAATCCGCTGGCTACAATTCTCGCCACTGCCATGATGCTCCGGCACTCATGTGGCTTGGAAACGGAAGCCGGCGCCATCGAATCTGCTGTCGAATCTGTTTTAGCAGCCGGTCACCGCACAAGTGACCTCGTCCGAGACGGTGAACTTGCCCTTGGCACCAAGGACATGGCTGACAAGGTACTAGACGCTTTGACAAGCGCTCCAAACTAAAACGGACGATTCACTGGCTATTTCGATCCAGCGCAGCGAGCACGAACTCCACACCTTGGGCGACCGCATTGCGTCGCCATCGTTCACTTCGCGGAATGAAAACTCGTTGAAGTCTCCGCTTCGCAGCAGAGTACTGTTTCCTAACGTGATCTGCTGCATCTGTATCGTGTAATTGTCCGTGCATCTGGTGGAACCAGAAGTTCTCTGCTCGCAGCGCCGCCAGCACATCGATTGGCGGATACGTACCACATTCAGCTGTCACAAACAAATACTCTTCTAGTTCGGCAATATCTTTGCACCAACTGCCAAAGCTGCCTCGTGCGGTATAACCTGCCGACTTGCCTTCAGGATGCTTAATTGACGCGTCCGCCAGGCCTTGCAACCAGTTCAGTTCATGAGGCTCTGGCTCTGCCTCGAGCATCAGCATAAATTTTGCCCAGCGGCCGAGGCCCGTGTGGAAATCCAAATGAGTAACCTGCCGGATGCCAGATACCCAACACGGTAGTTGTTCACGCATCCATTTGTGAGCCATACTCGGGCCGCTGCCGCCAAAGAAGATCCCGCTGGGGAAATCGTACTGCCCCGACGCAACAGCTTGCTGCATCTGTGCCATACCGTTACGGTAGACCTGCCATGCCGCCTTTAATTTGAAGCAATCTGATCCGGTAATGCGGACTGGATTGAGCAGCGGATCCAACTGGCGATAGCCATCCGGGCTTCCTGAATAAGCTTCATCATCACGCAAGAAATTGCGATTCAAATCGACATTGTGTTCGTCGAATCGGCGGCCATGGTAAAACCCATACGGGTTCAGCACATGCACCAGCACGATGCTACAGTCCGGTGCATGATTGCGAAAGCATTCTAGTACGCTGGACTGGACCGCGCTCCCCAGCGGTGCTTCCACACCATGAACGCCGCTGGTTACGATGACCAGGCGATCACTATGCTTAGGTCGATAGGATGCGACTTCAATACCAGGCTGCTCAAGATCGCCGTTCGGGCCATCAACAACCACACCAATATTATGGCTCTCTACCAGGCATCCAGCTGACGCCGCGGAATCGCGGAATCGTTCACTCGCGAGAGAGAATTCGGTAGTAAAACTGTGCACAGCCACCTCCACCACCGAACTTGGGTTAGCGATTTAGATTGCCATCCGATAAAGAAACAGGCTGGAAATGATGCCGCAACCATATGCCAACAGAAGCCCCGTCGCGACAACAGCCGACTTCATCACTCGCGATGTGATGCGATAGCGCCCGATAATGCCGTCACCGATCGATAGTACCGTGAACGGCATCACAAAGACACCAACGGCGAATACTGCCGCGACCGAACATCGGGTGTCGTTGTCGCCGATCTCGTAGATCTCGCTTAGATACAGTCCACCACGACAGGCTACAGCGGAAAACACGATCAATAAAAACATCGACGCAAGTGAAATTTTCATGACCGCGACTATCCCTAAGAAAAGATCGACGTCAACGCCTCCGCTTTCACAAGCTCGCGAGGCTGATTCAAATGGTTATACACGATGGTATCCGGACGGATCCCAAAGGAATGATAGATCGACGCCAACAACTCGATCGGGTGAACGGGATCTTCCAGCGGAGCTGACGCGGTCTTATCACTTTTACCGTGTAAATAGCCTCGCTTCACTCCTGCACCGGCTACCACAGAAGTGTAACAGTACGGCCAGTGGTCACGTCCATCGGCCGAGTTGTTATTTCCGCTCGTCGAAACCCCGCGCTGTGGCGATCGACCAAATTCGCCGATAGCAACAACCAGCGTGTCTTCCAACATACCGCGATCATCCATATCTTCGATCAACGCCGCAAGGCCAGCGTCGAGCATCGGTGCGGACCGGTTTTTCATGCGCTCGGTGAGCCCGCTGTGATGATCCCAGGAGTGGTTGTCGGAGTTGGCAACCTTCGGCCAAATCACTTCCACGACACGTGTTCCCGCCTCAACCAAACGACGTGCAAGCAAGCAGCTCTGTCCAAACGTATTGCGTCCGTACTTGTCTCGAGTTGCTTCAGACTCACTTGACAGGTTAAACGCTTCGCGGGCACGACCGGAGGTGATCAAATTGAGTGCTTGGTCGTAGTACCCGTCCAGTTCAAGATCCTTCACGGCAGCGTTGATGTCGGGCATCTTCGCATTGACCAAATCTCGCAACCTGGCCCGACGTTGCAGCCGCGCCGCGAACACGTCAGGACGCAGCTTGAGATCATCGATCTTAATCCGCTCCATCTTTTCCATATCCATATCATCCCCGTCGGGATAGAGCGTATAGGGATCGAACGCCTTCCCTAGGAATCCGGCGGTTCCGCCTTTCCCGATGACATTGCTCTCCTGCAAGGGACGCGGCAACATTACAAACGGCAGCATCGGTTGATCGGTCGGTTTAAGACGAATTATGTTAGAACCGAAGTTTGGAAAGTCCTTTGGGCTAGGCGGCTCGAGCTGTCCAGATGGGCTAACTTTGTCAGTCGTGTACCCCGTCATCAACTGGTAGATAGCCGCTGTGTGATTGAACAAACCGTTCGGGGTGTAGCTCATCGATCGTATCATCGAGAAACGATCATTGATCTGGGCCAACTTGGGAAGATTCTCCGTGAACTGAATGCCAGGGATCTTGGTCGAGATATTGCTGAACGCACTCTTTACGTTATCCGGCACATTCTCTTTCGGGTCCCAAAGATCAAGGTGACTTGGGCCGCCTTGCAGATAGACCATGATAACGCTTTTGGCTTTCCCCCAGCCCGGACCACCACCGGCACTCTCAGAATCCGCGGCAGATGCCTCGGCAGTGTGAGCACGTAGCTTTAGCATGCCAGACAGCGACAGACCAAGCAGCCCAGAGCCGCCAATCCGCATAACATCACGTCGCGTCGGTCCGAGATGCGAGTCGCAAAGATCCTTACCAGCTGCACCTTGAATGCGGAACATGCTCGTCTCCATTTAGCGATTGAATAGAAATGCGGGACTGTTGATCAGCGCCCAGGCCAAATCCTGAGCCAACGTTAGTCGTTGATTTTCCATCTGGTTCTTGCTCGCCGCCACGTCGCTGCGAAGCTGCACAAGCCCCGGATCATCGGGCGTTTCAACCCCCAGAACCTTGAGGCGATTGTTGAGTCGTACGATCTGCCCATCTTCAGGCAACGGCTTCTTTAGCTGGGCAACTTTTTGTTTAAGCGATTGCCAGTGTCCATCGTTCTTTTCAAGATAGCCGAGCAACCCACCTGCGTTTTCCGCCGTACGTTGTGCTTGAGGAACCGCGGAAAGGGCGGCAAATTCTTCAGCCAATCCGAGCGGGACATCTCCCGCCTGCTTACTTGCCGAAATGCGGAATCGTGCAAGCCGATGATCAGCGGCGTTGTGTTTTTGGTGAATGGTCACTGTCACGATAGACTGCCCTGAGAGTTGCACTGCTTCCTTCGCAGCCCAGACTGCCCAGTGTGTGGTGCCGCCCCTCGGACTGATTGCCCAACCCTTTTGATTATTTGAGTTACCATCAATCGCCTGTTTGGGGTCAAACCCTCCCTGCGTGAAGTCCGCTTTCGCATTGACAAGGGAAACACGAGTCTTTGAGTCGGGTTTGTCTTTCGGTGCAACGTGCAGCTCAATCTCAGTCACCACAAAATTGCCGTTGGCTGGCAAGCCAGGACCTCCACCCTTGGCGTCCGGGTAGGGCAGTGCCTCCAGCCGGATTGCACCCAATTCAGACAAACTGGTTTCGAATGCGAGCGTATAGACGGCTTTGTCAGCATTGCCAGTTGCGACGACCGAACGGTCTGCTTGTGGCACTAAAGCAGCCTTGTTGCTACTTTTGGTTGAACTAGCAGCCAGCGGAAACCACTCGACATCCGCCTTATTCTTTGCAAGGTAGTTGTTCGCCAGGTCCAGCGAACTAGCCGCATACTCGGTCAATTTCTTTTCCGCCAATGCGAGATCTGCCTTGCGTTTTTCTTCCGCCTCGGCACGCTGCTGTGCGATTTCTGCCGATCGCGACTTAATGGCCTGCTGAGTTTCCGCCAATGCAGCCTTACGCTTGAGTTCGAGTGATTGCTTTTCTTCGCGCCACCAAGATTCTTTTTCCCCAAGCTCGGCGACTAGCCGATCGTGATCTGACGCGATAAATCCTTCCGCTTGAACGACCGCCGCTACTTCATCGTCCGTCGCTTCACGAGAAAGAATGCGCAGGTAGAGTTCTCGCACCATTTCCGCGGTAGAGTTTTGTTCTTGTGCGAGAGTTGGCAACGCGCAATCAGGATCAGAAATCGCAGTGCCGACCGTTGGGCCAGACACTAGCGCCATGATTGGACCCAATTGCAAGTCGTCACTTCGCTCACACTCGCACGCACTCTCACGCACCGGACGTCCCAGATTGTTCAAGAACCCATCGGGAAGCTGAATGGCAACATCCGGTAAGGCTGCCGCACGCGTCCCGGGTTCAACCCCAGGAATCTCCGAAACCGAACCGGTCACATGGTGCAATGCATCGTATAACACCTCAGCCGGCAAACGACGTGCTTTGGCGTGCGAGTAATTTTGACTATCAAGCTGGTTCCAACGATTTGTGGCAACGGATAGTTGGTAAGTACGCGAATTACAGATCTCGCGCACCACCGCTTCGCTATCAAATCCGCTTTCGATGAAATACGTCGTCAAGTAATCCAACAGCTCGGGATTGCTCGGCGGATTGCCCGCTCGAATATCATCCAGCGGCTCAATGAGTCCTGTACCGGTCAGGTAGCCCCACAGTCTATTAACATAACTGCGAGCGAAATACTCGTTGTCCGGAGAAGTCATCCATGCTGCCAAGCGCTCACGTCGTGTTGCGTCTGAATCTGCGGAAAAATCGCACTCGTAGGGAAACGCGGGCGGTACATCCGCCCC
>DNPC01000038.1 GCA_003501565.1 Planctomycetaceae bacterium
AGCTCGCGGACATTGCCGGGCCAATGATAGGATGTCAGAGCTGCTAGTGCGCTGGGATCTACCGACCAGCCGCGAGGCAAGAAATGGTTGATCAATAAGTCTACATCGCCTGGGCGTTCTCTCAGAGGAGGTAGATTGATCGGCAAGACGTTGACGCGGTAGTACAAATCCTCACGGAATCGTCCGGCGGCGACGTCTTCGGACAACTTGCGATTCGTAGCAGCGATGATCCGGACATTCACGCGGCGTTCTTTAGCGGAGCCGATGCGTCGAAGCGATCCGTCCTCGAGCACTCGGAGCAGCTTTGGCTGTAGGGCAAGCGGCATTTCGCCCAATTCGTCGATGAACAGAGTGCCACCATCGGCGACTTCGAATAACCCAGGTTTCTCGGCGGTTGCTCCTGTAAACGAACCGCGTTGATGGCCGAACAGCTCACTCTCGACCAGTTGCTCAGGCAATGCCGCGCAATTGACTGTCACAAATGGCATATTGGCAAGTGCACTGAGTTGTTGAATAGACTTGGCGACGACCTCTTTGCCCGTACCGCTTTCACCGGTGATTAGTACCGGCTTATCAGTCGGTGCGATTCGGCGAATTAGTGTGGCGACCTCTCGCATTGCGGGGGAGGTTCCGATCAAGTCCGGAGACTTTTGTTGCCGAGAGATGATCGCCTTCAATTGTGAGTTCTCACGGCGCAGCCGACCGCGCTCGCGAGCTAATGCGCAGTGGTGTTCCAGGTCGCCGAGCGGGCAAGGTTTAGTCAAATAGTCGCTCGCGCCCATCTTCATCGCTTGCACGGCCGTCTCGATCGTTCCTTGCCCGGTTAAGATGATCACCTCCATCTCAATTTCTTCATCGCGTACGCGCTGCAGCAGTTCAATGCCGTTCATCCCGGGCATATTCATATCGAAGATGCCGACGTCGAAGGACTGGTCTTCACACAGGGCAAGGGCTTCTGCCCCACTAGCGGCCGACGCCACTTTGTGGCCCTTACGCTGCATCCAGCGTGCACTAGTGTCCCGAAAGTCGGCGTCGTCTTCGACGATCAAAACGCGTATGGGAGTTTGTGAGTTTGGCATTTGTGGGTGTTCCGGCCGTTGGTGGGGCCGTGTCCGCTGCGCGGGTTCGCGCCAGCCATGCGAGAGTTGGTTTAGGGCGAGGTATCTCTGGTCGGGTGATCAGGCTAATAAGTTCCGGCAATCAGGAGCTCTAGCCTGGTCAGCCAACTTGGGTAAAGCAGTTCAATAAAGTTGATCTATTTGCTAAGCGAATGGGACGGGCTGGAAAGCTCTTGGGTGGGAAGTGCAAACTGCGGCAATACAATGGAAATTGTCGTTCCTTGATCGGTACTACTAGCTTCAATCGAGCCGTTGTGTTCATCCACAATGCGTTTGCATATCGCCATTCCAAGGCCGGTGCCAGATTGCTTGGTCGTATAGAACGGCTCGAACAGTCGCGTGGCAGTTTCTTGTGACATACCCGCCCCGTTGTCGGTGATTTCAATACGTTGTGTCTGCTGCCCGTTTGATTCATTGGTGCGAATAGACAACTCCAACTGACTGTCGTCCCGGGTTGCAGCGATCGCATTATCAAAAACGTTTCGAAGAACCTGGGAAATTCGATGTCGGTCAACGTGGTTGTACCGGATGCTATTCGGAGTTGAATCGTCAAAATTCAGGGTTCGCCGCGAATTGGGGTATTCGCATTCAAGGTCCGCAAACGTCTCCGCAGCGACTTCAGCGATATCAATCCACTGACGATCCAGCACAATCGGTGCCGCGTAGTTTCGGACTTCTTCGTAGTTGCGCTGCAGGTCACCCAGCGATCGACGTATGCGCGCGATTAGGTCGAGTTGTTCACTTTGCTTTTCAAGGTCAAGTTCAAGCAAGTCTAGGCAGCCACGCGCTCGTTGCAGTGCGTTGCGGCTTTCGTGAGCTAGCCCTGTAACCATTTCGCCGATAGCAGCCAGTCGTTCGGCTTGGACCAATCGCGTCTGTGCGTCATCTAGTTCGGTGACATCGGTCACCAGCCAGACTTCGTGATGATCGTATTGATATCCCGCGATTTCCAGCACCCGGCGCACACCGTCCTTACGCCAAATCGGTAGTTTGCATCGTTGCGAAAAACCCTCGCGTTTTACTTGGCAGTACTTTTGCTTGCATTCAGCCGCTTGGTCACGGCACAGCTTTTCAAACCAAGCTGATACGGTCGAAATCTCCACTTCGCTATAACCAATTGTGTCGCGGAGTGTGAGATTCATGTAGAGTTTTTCGTTGTCCACATAGACTGCGCCGGCGGGCAGGTGTTCCACCAGGAACCGCATCCTTGCTTCACTTTCACGCAGCGAACTTCGCGCGCGAAACAGCTTTGCCAGTGCTTTCAAGCGTGCCCGCAACGTATCGGGGTCGATTGGCTTGATCAGGTAGTCATCTACACCCTGTCGGATTGCTTCGAGTGTGCTCTCGATATCGGCGTAGCCGGTTACGATAACAATTGCAGCGTTTTCCGCTTGAGAGCGTACCGCTGCAATGGTTTGTCCTGTCGTGTCACCGTCAGGAAGATGGCGATCAAGCAAGATTGCGAAGAATGTACTTAGGTCTTTGCGGGCAAGCAGCTCTTGCACACTGTAGCTAAATTCGACGGAGTAATGATCCAGTGTTAGAAGACGTTGCAGGCTCTTACACATCGCTGCATCATCGTCCACCACCAGAACGCGAAGTGGAAGGTCTATCGCTACCGATTCAACTTGCTTGGCGTTCAATGCCTCTTCCTCAAGTACTCTGCAGCTGTTCAATCGTTGATGCCAGTGAACTGATGTCGAGCGGTTTAGGCAGAACAATCAATTCACCATTGGACAAACCTTTCTCACCCAGGATCCGTTCCAAGCGTTCGGCAAAACCTGTGACAAAGACTAGTGGCGGTGCCGCCGCATGACGTACCTCTTGGAGTAGATCGAGTCCGTTACCGTCACCCAGGAACACATCTGCAATCACAACACGTTCCGGCCTTTGCCGCAGCAGACGGCTGGCTTCCTCGAACGAACTGGCAGTGGCCGTCTCAATGCCAAGCTGGGCCAGTGCGCGGGCCAGAGACCGGCGAGCTTCTGGTTGATCATCAACGATCAGGATTGGAGCATTGACGATGGCAGCTTTGGCCAACTCGAGAAGCAAATCGACTTGAAGAGGTTTAGCGAGAACCTCGATACCACCCAATTTGTCTGCGATTTCCGCGCGGCTTGAGCTGCTGTATGCCGTCATGAAAATGCCAGGGACTTGCGGCAGTCTTTCGCGAATCAATCGAAAGGTTTCAACCCCGTCGATCCCGGGCATACGGATGTCAAGAATCACCAAATCCAGTGGGCCATGTTCAATTGCCGCGAGTGCAGCGTGACCATTTTCGGCTTCGACAACTTCAAAGCCTTGGCTGCGGAGGATTCGGGTCAGGGAACGCCGGATGTTTGAATCGTCGTCAACGACTAACACGCGGGCAAGAGCGTCCTTCGAATGACTCATCGGGCTGTCCTGTTTATTTGTTGTCCGGGCTGGCGGTTTGCTGCGCATCGGATCCGCCAGTCGTAATTGCAGGTAGCTTAAGCTGAAACGTCGAGCCGCTTGCGTCGGAGCTAGCAAGTTCGATGCGGCCGCCGTTCTGTTGAGCATACCGACTCGATACCGCCAGACCGAGTCCGATACCGGTTATTTTAGTCGTGAACAGAGGTTCGAAAATCCTTTCACGAAGCTCTCCAGCGATTCCCGGCCCAGTATCACTCACGCTCAGGATGATCATGTCATCCTCAATGCTCGTTGAAAGTACGATTGTGCCCTGCTGATCCATGGCCTGGCAAGCATTGTTGAGTAGGTTGACCAAAATCCGCTCGATTTGATCTGCGTCGACATCGACGTCTAGCTCGGGCGCTTCTTCGATTTCCAGGGTGACTGTAGCAGGGATGTCGGCAAGCCGAAGTGCTCCTTCGACGATGGACTTCACCGAACAGATTTGAGTGTTGCTGGCCGTTTCGCGAGTAAAATCCAGCAGTTCGCTAACGATGCGATTGGCCCGATCGACCGCTCCTTTAATCTCGTCAAGGCAGTCCTGAGCGTCTTCGCTGAGTGAGTCCTTTTGCATTTCCAAGA
>DNPC01000040.1 GCA_003501565.1 Planctomycetaceae bacterium
TGTTGCACCACGCGATGGTGCGACTAATGACGGCGCTATCGTTGGGTGCTTCCAAGTTTTCGTAGAAAACGCGCAGCGGGGTCATGATACGCACATCATTCGGACCTCCACCTCCGGCACCTACCGATCCACCCCAAACCATACCAAGCAGCACCATCACTGCCAGAAACTCACACCGGACGCGGCGTGCCCACCAAGCCAGTCCACTTGCCGCTAACGCCGCTAGCGCAGGTAACATCGGAAACCAGAATCGATCGATTCGATGCGTACCCAACCACCAAATCGCAAGGATCCACGCAACAATCACGCTTAATGCAGCAATGCGAACGAAATCACTCTCCGGCAAAATCTTGCGTCCTCGAAAACGCTGAAATGCCGCAGCGCCCACTGCGAAAACGGCGAATAGATACAAACTTGGATTAATGTACGGCGACTTCCAAACGACCTGCCCCAAATCCGAGATGGCTTGCCCCGGCGCAAACGGAGCCTTGCCAGCTGTTCCGCCTGGGCGGTGCGCAAGCTGCCAACGATCCATGGCATCGCCCGAGTCTGCCCCAAAGATAGAGCTGGCTAGTGGATAAACAGGATTCCCTGTAAACGCCCAGTTCTTGGCGTACCACGGAACAACGGTCAGCAGCAGGCCTAGTCCTCCCAGTGCTGCAAATTTCCACAGTGCTTCAGATTGCCCCTGACGTCCTCGTGAAACTGCCAGCTGCCACCCCCAGTAGCTTGCAACGGGAACGACCGCCAGAAGCAAACCTGTGTATTTCGTGGCCGCACACGCGCCGGCCAGAAGTGCGGACAAGAACACACGGCTCAGAGCAGAACCGGATGAGTCGACCAGTAAAACCCAAACCGACGCGAATAAGTAGCTCCCGACGACAATGTCAACCAAACCTGTTGACGAAGAATGGAGGTTGCCGGGCAGTGCCAGAAACAAACCCGCTACCGACCAGGCAATCCACCTGGGAGCATTCCGGCTCGCCAAGCCAAACAGTAGCAAGGCCGCGAGCAACGAGAAACACCCCGTGACCGTCTTGCCAAAAATCGCTCCCCACCACCAGCCATCCTCGCCACCACACAGCGTCATCGCAGCCAGCGCATGCATCTCAGCGGCAAGTGGCATGTTGGCATAGATATTGTTTTCCGAGAAACCGATACGGCCTGCCTGCCAAAAGTCTTTCGGTGCACCACTATGATATTCGAGCACATCGAATTCCCACGGTGGCAGCACTGCGCACAGTACATAGAACACGGCCAGCGCGACAGTACAAACGCTGATCAATCTGACCGTCCACGCGCCCAATGTGCTTGACGGTTCTTCCGATGGAAGTGCACCTTTCGGATCATAGATTTCAGCGAATTGGACATCGCCTCCTCCCCAAAGGAACCTCGCCAACCACGCTGCTATCGCCAAGACCGCGGCACCTCCCAAGAGGAACACTCGGCTTGCCAACCCACCGCACACTCCTACAACCAGCGTCAACGTTGATAGCAGGCTGAGTCCCACCAAAATGCAAGCCGACACATACTCCGGTCGAGACACCTTTAGACTGGCCGCTGCGACGATCGGTCGACCAACCCAAAACGAAAGTCCGAACCAAGCCGCGACTGCTACCAACACTCCAAGCCGATCGTAGATGGCATCTGCGGCCGCACCATCAACGAGCAATCCCGCAGCGTTTGCGGAAATCCAAAAAAGATCGACGCTCCGCCGGACCGGCTGCCCTGTCTGATCAAGCAATCCGAACAACGATGGCTGTGATAGAAAGAGCAGCCAATATAAAGCGAATACCAGCACGACGATCGCGGTAGCAACCGTCGCGCTCGTCGGCGACTGAGGCGTATTTTTTTGCCTTTTTTGGGCCATGTGCCACGAAGCGAAGCTAGAAATCGATGATATGGCCGACCAACATGCAGCCCTACCGCAGTGTTTGGTAGCAGATTAGCCTCGCCAACGAGGCGGTTTTGCTGCTCAATCTGTCAAAGTATACCTGGAATTCTTAACTCGACCGCCCCGGACGGGAACGCTGTCCAGATGCCACACCAAGCTACCGATAGTTAAGATAAGACCCAAGCTGGCGCACCAACACGGCCCTGAAACCCGCGACGAGATTGAACCGCTATGACTGAACCAATGGAAGGGATCTACACCCCAAACATCACTCCCATCGACATGCGAGGTCGCATCGACGAGGACAAATTATGTGGGTATGTCGATTGGTTGATCGACAAAGGCGTTCATGGTCTTTACCCAAACGGCTCAACGGGCGAGTTTACGCGGTTTACTGCCGAAGAACGGCGACGAATCATTGACGTGCTCTGCAAGCATGTTGGCGACCGCGTTCCAATTCTGGCAGGTGCCGCGGAAGCCAATGTGCGTGAGACGATCGATGCGTGTGATAGCTACGGGGCGATGGGAGTGCGAGCCGTCGCTATTGTTGCACCCTTTTACTACAAGCTGAGCCAAGAGGCCGTTTTTGCCTATTTCAAAGAAATCGCTGACGCCGTTTCTGTCGATGTAACGCTCTATAACATCCCGTTGTTTGCATCGCCTATTGAAGTTCAGACAGTCCGGCGACTAGCACTCGAATGTCCAAAAGTCGTTGGCATCAAGGATAGCTCTGGCGACATTCCGCACATGATGCGCATGATTGCAGCAGTCCGGCCGCAACGTCCAGAGTTTTCTTTCCTGACCGGATGGGACGCAGCCCTGGCTCCCATGTTGTTGATCGGCTGTAATGGTGGTACCAATGCAACCAGCGGCGTTGTTCCTGAATTGACCCGCGCGATCTACGACGCTTGTTCGCGTGGTCAGTGGGATCGGGCGATGCAGCTTCAGTATCGATTATTGCCGCTGTTCGATGCGATGATCGAACAGCCTGAATTCCCGGAGGGTTTCCGCCGTGGAGCACTCACACGCGGCTGGGATCTTGGCCGAAGTCGCCAGCCGCTATCTGACAACCAGATCCGCACCGCCCAAGAGACTCAGCAGCAGCTTTCGCAAATCCTCAGTGAGTTAGCTCAGTGGATGCCCGACATCATTCCCGAAGAATCCTCCGGCGGCACCACGGAGTCCACCGATGACTTCATAGAAAGTGTCGTCCGCGAAGTCATGCAACAGCTCAGACGCAACGGATAAAAAAAGCATCCGACGAACTACACTTCAACCACAACCGCTGTCGCGTTGTCACGTCCGGATTCGGATACAGCATGCTGAACGATCGCTGCCGCCCGCGTCTGCTCGGCAGGCTCACTACCGACTAGATGTTCCTTGAGGGCTCGGTCCCAAAGACCTTCCGTAACACCGTCAGTGCACAACAAGAACTTATCGCCTGACAAATAGTCCATCGCGCCGATGTGCGGATTCAAGTACCTATGCCCGGCACCGAGCGCCTGGGCTAACACATTTTTGCGAGGATGCATACGAGCCTCACGCTCGTTCAACTGGCCATTGCGTCTAAGCCAACCGACGTGCGTATGGTCCTCGGTGACTTGGACCAAATCCCCAGACTGACCAGCGGCAGGCAGGTGGTACAAACGACTGTCACCGATGTGCCCAAAATACACTTTGCCACGTCGGAACCATGCCAAAGTAAGCGTAGCGCCCATGTCATGGCAATTCTCGTCATAGCGCCCCAGCCTTAAGAGGGCTTCGTGAATACTCTCAAACAGCGCGTTTAGGATATCTTCACTATACGCAGAAAAGCGTTCTTCGCCGAGCCCAAATTGTCGCGGGAGCTGAAGCGTTATTTTCTCAACGGCGATACGGCTGGCGAATTCCCCAGATCGTTCGCCCCCCATCCCATCACTGACTGCAAAAATAAAGTCACAATCTTCGATAGAGGCCTCACCCGACTTG
>DNPC01000685.1 GCA_003501565.1 Planctomycetaceae bacterium
CGGGTTGGACAGGCGACTCGCGACGGTCCTGCGTCCGACGCGCTGACGCGTAGGTGGTTTCAATTTTCTCGAATGAGTCCGCGAAGATCTTCTCCATCTTCATCCAGTCCGGACTATCGACTTCAATTTTAAATGCGTGCCGCAGGAAGTTGTCCGGCCCGGTATTTTCATCCATTCGGCGAACGAGGTAACCGATGGCGTGAATAAAGTCGTCTTGCCTGCAGGCGGGCGCGTAAAGCAACAGGTTATCGACTATTTCATGAAGTGCACGACGCTGGTGATTGGCCATGCCTTCGAGCATTTCGAACTGGATACGATCAAGAGTACCGAGCCGAGCGGCAACGACGATCGAAAATGCAACTTCGAACAGGTTGTGGCTAGCGATGCCCAGATGCACGCAATCCATGTTCTCGGGTTGCAAGCCGAACAGGACCATGCGTTTGTAGTTGGCATCAGTTTCGATTTTTCGCTGGTACGGTGCCTGGGGCCAACCACGATGCGACGCTTCGACACGTTCCATTTCCATGTTCGCACCTTTGACGATACGTATGGTGATGGGAGACTTGCCCGCGGCGACCCGCCCGCGTGCCCAGTTGGTCAAGCGCTGCTGAATTGCGTGACTATCAGGCACATACGCCTGCAGCGCGATTCCAGCCCGGACGTTCTCAAGGCCTTCGCGATCGAGGGTGTGCATGAAGACTTGCTCAGTGAGGAGCATGTCTTTGTACTCCTCCATATCGAGATACACGAACTTGCTGGTCTTAGTGCCATCTTTGTGCTCGTATTCATTGCGAAGTGCGGCGCGGTAAAGCAACTCGAGGCGATTCGAGACGGTGCGGATCGTGGATTCAGCGGAGAGTGTTGAGATCTGCGAGTAGAGCGTTGAAATTTTGACTGAAACGCACTCAATCTGTGGCATTTGCAATGCATTGAGATGCATCTGTAGCCGCTGGTGGGCTTCTTGTTCTCCCAGGATGGCTTCGCCTAGAAAGTTGACATTCATCCGAACACCTTCGTCGCGACGTTCCGTCAAGTGCTTTGATAGCTGTTGCTTTTCGGCAGGCAAGATCACATTGGCGGTTTCATGGCGCATCTTCTCTTTGACCAGCGGTACTGCCACACCGGGTAGGTAGCCGCCGAACGACTGAAAACCCCGGAGCATCGTCCGGTCCACAGGACTGAAGAATCGCGGAATCCCTTGAACATCGAGAATGTGCACCAGTTGATCTGCAGCCCGCGCCGACCGATCGCTGCGGAATGCCTGATCGGTTAGCTGCGTCAGTGTTGCTTTGTCGCGCGGATGTTGGACCATCCGGTCAAGCTCGGCTTGTTGGCGCCGCTCGGCGGGCGTCTGCAATTGCTTGGCACGGGCTTGGATCTCTCGGGCCAGCCGAATGGTCGCATCGCGAATGGTACTCCGATCCGCCATATCGACTTTGCCAAGCGACTGGAGCAATGATTCTAGGTTGAGCATGGATGAAAATCTGATGGCGTTACGGGGAAAGTCTAGCGCATCGTAGGCTGTAATGAGCCGAAAGCTAAAGCAGTACTAGTGTATTTACCGAATCCAGCCCTCTGGAAAAGACTCTGGCTTTGAGAATGTCGTTCAATCGCCGAAAAAAGGGCTGAAAACTCGCGGGTTAAGGTTTGTGACACGACAAAAAACAGTCGATGCTCGTATTGTTTGGATCTACGGGTTGTTTGGATCAACTGCGGGACGGAAAATAGCAGCTCGCTCCCAATCAACTCACCGCGAATCGAGCCTGACAGGCGGGTGCTGGACCTCCCTGAAAACTCGTTCCTCGCTTTCAACCCTCCCGGCGCTGCGCTGGGTGGGCAAGTGTTACTGCAACACCCACTCGACTCACTCACCTGCATTCGTGTAGGAGATTAATGCCATGATCAACACCGACTTGAAAGACTACCTTGGCCGTCATGTGCTAGCAAAAGTCCGGATGCCGGGGCAGTACATCGGGGGCGAACGGAATATCTCGGTCAAGAACCATCACGACGTATCGGGCAAATTGTGTTTGTGCTTCCCAGACGCTTACACGATTGGGATGAGTCACCATGGCTTGCAAGTTCTTTACTCGTTGATGAATCGGCGTGATGACTGGGCGGCCGAGCGGTGTTTTACGCCTTGGCCGGACATGGAACAGCAGCTGCGTGAACACAATTTACCGCTGTACTCGCTTGAGACATTCACTCCGCTGAAAGATTTCGATGTCGTCGGGTTTTCGCTCCAGTACGAAATCTCTTCACCAAATGTCCTGACGATGTTGGATCTGGGCGGGATACCAATCCGCGCTTCACAGCGAACAATGGCCGATCCGCTAATCCTAGCCGGTGGGCCGTGTGCGCAGAATCCGGAACCGATGGCGGAGTTCGTGGACTGTTTCGTGACCGGCGATGGCGAACCAGCTTTGCCGGTGATCTGCGATCTGTGGATTGAACTTCGGCAAGCAGCCAAGGAAAACGGCGGCTGGCTCAGCGGGCAGGCAGGTGTCAATCAACGTGAAGAGGCGCTTGCCGAAATGGCGAGACGATTGCCATTTGCGTATGTCCCGAGATTCTACGAACCTGAATATAAAGAAGGTCGGTTTGTAACTCTGAATCGTTTGCGGAGTGATGTACCGGAGACGATTGAACCTTCCGTGATTCGCGATCTCGAAGGCATCCCTTTGCCAACCTCCCCCATCGTGCCCTACATGGAGTGCGTCCATGACCGTATCGCTATCGAAATCATGCGAGGCTGTCCATGGCAGTGCAGATTCTGCCAAAGCACGGTCATCAAGCGTCCGTTACGAATTCGATCCGTCGATACCATCATTAATGGCGCGATGGAAAGCTACAAACAAACGGGCTTCAACGAGATTTCAATCCTGTCACTATCTAGTAGCGACTATCCGCACTTTGAAGAGCTCGTTACCCGACTGAAGCAAACGTTCAACCCGCTGGGCGTGAACATCTCAGTACCCAGCCTGCGCGTCAACGAACAACTGCGTACGATCGCTGATCTGGTGGGCAACGGACGACGCGCGGGCTTAACTTTGGCTCCCGAAGTCGCGCGTGATGACATGCGTGAACAGATCCGAAAGAAGATCAAGAATGAGGATCTGTACGAAGGCTGCCGGGTTGCATTTCAAAACAATTACACGAGTGTAAAACTGTACTTTATGTGCGGTTTGCCCGGTGAGCGTCCGGTCGACTTGGATGGCATCATTGATATGGCAGAAACGATTGCTCGCATCGGTAAAGAGGTCAAGGGACGATTCCCCAAGGTAACGGCCAGTGTTTCAAATTTCGTCCCGAAGGCGCACACACCCTATCAGTGGAACGGAATGCAGCGACGCGAGTATTTTAAGTGGGCTCACAAGTACCTTTGGCAAAAGCGCTCGATTCGAAGTGTGAACGTTAAATGCCACAACGTTGAAACAAGCTTGCTCGAAGGTGTACTGAGCCGAGGCGACCGGCGCACGTGCGATGCCGTTGAACTGGCCTGGAAGCGGGGAGCCCGCATGGATGGTTGGACTGAGATGCTGGATCCGGAGCGTTGGTGGAAAGCACTCGCCGACTCGGGGATCGACGTTGAAAAACAGGTTCACGAACCGTATGAACTGATGAGTCGACTTCCCTGGGATCACGTGAACGTGAAGTACGGTCGTGAGTTCTTGGAAAAAGAGCAAAACCGATCGGTTGTACAACTCGATTCAATGGCCAATGCAAAGTAGCCCTTCTCTACACAGATTTCTCGATACAAGCAAGCATCGGAGGTGGTGGGCGAGGCTGTCAGTCCTAAAACATAGCGGTTCCATTCGTTTGGGACGCATTGACTGATCCACTATGTGCCGAGAACTTCCCTGACTTTCGAGTGCACCACCCACCCAAAGCTCGTCCCTCGCCTTCGACCTTCCCGACGAAGAGAAGGAATCACTTCCAGTGGATTTGGAGCCGGAGATGAACTATGCCTGAGGCCTTACCAGACGAGCTGCATACGGCGGTTTCGCTGGGGTTGTTGCTTCTGGCTTCACTGGCAGCAGGCATCCTGGCCGACTTGATCCGCATTCCGAAGGTCTCAGCCTATTTGCTCGCCGGTATGCTGGTCGGTCCTAGCGTTGCCCATTGGATCGGCGATGAACAATTACACCACCTTGCACCCCTAACCAAGCTGGCGATGGCCCTCGTCCTACTCGAGTTGGGCTACCAGTTTTCATTCGTTCAAATTCGGCGGATCATGCGTCACGCCGTGTGGCTCTCCAGTGGCGAACTACTCGTCACGTTTGTCTTGGTCTGCGTAACGACCTACGCGATTAGTCAGAGTGTTCCGATTGCGGTACTGTTAGCAGCCTTGGCTTTGGCAACCGCGCCAGCCACCACAGTTCTCGTGTTAAAAGAATCACGGTCAGAAGGACCGGTCACCGAGCTGGCTGAGGTACTGGTGGCGCTAAACAATATCGTCGCTATCGTAGCATTTGAAGTGCTGTTCTTGGTGGCCTTTATCGCCAGTGGTTTGCTCGATCAATCCATTACATCTGAACTGATGCGATTGGCAGCGGACTTAGGTGGCGCATGTCTGCTCGGGCTGGCGGCGGGTTTAGTGATTAGCTACGGCAGTGGACTGCTCAGTCGCAGACGGTGGCTGGTTATGATCTTCGCTGTCGTCGTGCTGACCTTAGGACTGTGCGAGTCTTGGCAGATGCCGTACATGTTGGCGTTTTTGGTCGCAGGTATGGTAGTCGTCAACACTTCAGACGTGACCGGTGATCTTCTGGGGGAACAAGAGAAGATTGGCGGACTGCTAATTGTTGTATTCTTCGCGGTGCACGGGGCTGAATTGGAATTGGCGGCTTTTCTGACGGCTGGGCTA
>DNPC01000435.1 GCA_003501565.1 Planctomycetaceae bacterium
CCCCCGCCGTAACAGCGCACGGCTCGTTACGGCCTACCTCGGCTACATGTTTGACATGATTTATGTGAACTAGGGGATCTCAATTGGTTCCTCCAAGTGTTCGTTGATATTCGATTTGATCGTTTCCCAGTTAAGAGAACCCACAATGGCGATTGACTTAAGGGCTTCTGTTAGTTCGGAACGCATGTCAGTATCGACGGAGTCTAGTAGCTTGACAGCGATTGCAACGGGTAGCGTATCGCCCAGATTCTCGATAGCCAGCCGGTGGACTATGCCGCTTAAGTTAGCGTTTTTGGACATGTTGCCTGGGGATACAAAGAGCTCGACGAAAGTCTGCGGCGATTGAGAATAGACGTGGTCGACCAATTCCATGCTCTCAGCTAGCGACAGCTCTGAGGAAGCCCAGAGGGCATATTCTGCCAGTACATTAGCCGAGATCCGAGAGGAGTTTGAGTTGCGGCATAGCACCAGTAAGCCTCGGAACGGGACTCGCTGTCGACGCAGTTGCGGTTCAGGGATTCGTTCCAAAGCATCGATGACGAATGCCGGTATATCGGTGCAATCTTCATCGCTCGCCAAGATGAGCCATTTGTGAAGTGGCCCAGGCAGCTGCGATGCGGTGTCGGATTCTGAGGAGGACTCCCAACTTTCGCTCGCCGCCAGAAGTTCCATTTTCAGCTTCGCGTACTTTTCCTGACCCACCTCCGTATCGGCGAACTCGTACCAACGCTCAAGATTCTCGCCGGAATCATAAATTGCCGTTCGTTCACGATATTCAGCGTCGAGTCGCGGTATCGCGAAAGCGATCCACGCGGGCCATTCCTTGTTGTCTAAATTTGATGTCACGAAGTCGATCGTTTCGGCGGGGCATTGGCTCGCAAGGGAATAGACGTAGTTATCCAGCAAGATCTTGTACCAAACCTGCGTGCGGTCGGCTCCATTGAATCTGGAGTCGATTATATGTGGCCACGCTTCGTTTTGGCCTTCGACACTGTATAGAGTTGGATCGGATGGACGTACTACTTTCTCAAGCTGTGCAAAGACTGCCTGGGCGTCTTTCGCCTTCAGTGATTCGCGTTTGGCGAGCCCGCGGGCAGCGTAGACGATTCTTGCGTACGCGTCTTCAGAATTCAGATCGGTTTCGACTATTGTGCGAACCAGCAGACGATCGATAGCATCTTCGATGTATTCGACCGGTGGGACGAATCTTTGCCGTCGAAGGTCAGCCAGAATTGTCAGAGCGGATATGGGATCAGGATGAGACTCTCCCACGATCTCCAACGTAAATCGATGCAATTCGTTATCACTTTCAAATCGCTCGAACGTTTCGTGAAATCGCTGCGGATCGTGGTTCGCTCTGCTTAGCAAACCGAGAACCCCCTTTGCTACGTTGCCAGGATGAAATTCGGCTAATCGTTGAACAGCTATCATTCTTCGTGACCTGTTTGTCGAGGGTTTATCTCCGAGTAACCAGAGGGTGAGCGAAGCCACTGGAAGGTCCGTTTCGCCTTTCAGTGCCGCGACCAACAGTTCAGCTTCTTCAGCCGAATAAGAGTACTTCCCAATGTCGGGCACTCCGACAGTCGCTCTTGCCCAAGCGACGATCGTAGGATCTTTGCTCAAATCTTGACCTTTTGCCGTTCCAATTGCGGCACGGTTGCGATTGGCGATACTGAACACGTAAGATTTCCATTTCGATTCGCGCGCGTTTGCGTTCGTTTGCTTGGTTGTCTTTGCAACCAACCCCAATTGGTTGTCGAGTTCAGATAACAAGTCATTTCCACGCTGCGTAGCAGCAAGCTGTTCGTAAAAGGAAATCGCCGGTGGCCAATCGTCGTAGTCCTTGGACATCAGCGATAGGCAGGCCCACGTACTCGGTTGGTGCCCTGATCTGAATTCTTCGTTGATCGCCTGCAGCGCTTCGAAGGGGGACATCTGTGGAAACCATGTGTGCAGGCTAATCATGAAGCGGCCGGATGGATTGTCATCGGAGGAGACAAGCGAAAAACTTCCCAGCTCACGTGCCGGAATCAACATTTGCTTGGCGGCGCGAAGCTGATCTTCTGGCGATTTCGCTAGCACCGTAGCCGCCTGCATCGCCTTCGAAAGTGTGGCGATATCGCGATCCGTTTCAAGAATCCTCAACCAATAGTCCAGCGGTTGGTTTTCGAAACGCCGAACGGACTGCGTTGGTTGATCGGAAGCAGGGCCGTTATCTGTGAGGTAACGTGTGCCCGCCCAATAGTCCGCCTTACCGTTTCCATCTTTGTCGATGCCCTGGCCGACAAGAAGGCCGTTTTCGTAAATGTAGAAACGGTCAACTTTACGATCGTTATTCGAGTCGCACTCACAGTAAGAAGGCCGTCCGTGATCGAAGAATACCCAGTGATCGAGCCTTTTGTCGCCATTTACATCGCCATACCAACGCAGCACTCGTCCATCGGGCTGAGCAAACAGGAATCCTCTCGGGTGTAGCGTGGTATATGAACGAATGACGCCTGGTTTCTCCGAGTCTACTTTTTCCGTTGGTGCATCGTCATGCGCAGGTTGGAAGCTCATCGCTTTTACGGCTAGTGACGCGTCTGGATTCGCCACAATTGACACACCCGCATCGGGCCCTGGAAGCCAGCTGAGATCGAAGGGATTTTCCCGTAATTTTTGAACTACACCTGGAGAGTTCTTATTCGCCCAGAGGAGCATATCATCTGCCGAAGCTGTCTCAGAATCGCCGGGCGCCTGAAGCTTCTCAACGTTATTCAAGCTAGATTTCGTCAATTCTGTATTCGCCCCAAGTTGGTTGGGGATGCCACGTCGCGTGATTCTTACGACTTGTTGTTCCCCACGCAGTAAGATGACTTCATCGGTGGAGATGTCGAAGGCGTTGGAATCCACGCCTTCGAGCTCGACGCGATAACGGCCACTGCGAAGCGAAACCGAGTTTCCGTCACTGGTTTCCAGCCTCAGTCGCTTGACCAGCTTATCTGCCTGAGTAACGCGTACGGAAACGGATGGCTCTTCGCTTTCAATCACCAACGTCCCGCGATCAGTCTGAATCATCAGAATGATGCCAGCCACAAAGGCGAGTGGCAAACCGGCTGCCGCAAACCAATTCCAAACTTGCCTGGGGCGAAAGCTTGAGTAAATCGGCTTCGGCAACTCAGCAGCTGTTGGGATCGCGTCGCTAGAATCCGGCGCGAGCATGGCGGCCCGAATCATTGTTTTGGCGGCGACTGCATCCGAAAATGGTTCGAGCGCCTCGGCCACTTCGCGAGCGGAGTTCGGCCGCTGACTTGCGTCCGGTGAGAGCATGCGGTCGACCAGCTTGCACAAATCTGAAGGGAAATCTGGACGAACGCTTGAAAGTGGAGGAGTTTGGTTTTCGGAAATAGCCCGTATTGTCTGCGCTAAATTTTCGCCATTTCCATGCGGTGCATGGCCAACCAGCAAGCGAAACAGGGCTGCGCCCAATGAGTAGATGTCGCTGCGCGCATCGGCACTTCGCGCGTCGTTCAGCTGTTCGCGTGGCATGTAAGGCAGAGTGCCCATCAAGTGCCCGACCGTTGTCAGTCGGCCATCACTGGCCAACGGTGACTGACCGCCGATGACCAAACCAAGATCTAGAATCTTTACGATACCATCGGTAGTCAAGAACAGATTGGACGGCTTAATATCGCGGTGCACCAGGCCTGCGTCGTGAATCGCTTCCAGTCCCAGGGCGGCTTGACGAGCAATTTCGCAGGCTGCCGCCACGCTGACTTCTTCGCTTCGCCGCGCAGCGCGACTGACGTCTAGGCCCTCGAGATGTTCCATCACTAGGTAGTGCCAATCCGCTTGGTCACCAGCGTCCAAAGCACGCACGACATTTGGGTGTTCCAGAGCAGCTACTGCCGTCATTTCGCGATTGAACCGATCGAGCCAACCGTCTTGGTTGGCTTTTTCGCGCGGTAACAATTTGATCGCCACCTTGCGGCGCAACCGTTCGTGCTGCCCCAAGTAGACCGCTCCCATGCCGCCGATGCCAATTGCCTCGTGCAGCTTGTAAGGGCCAAGGGCATCGCAGGGAGGCGGGCTTTGCTGCCGTTCGTTCTGAGGTTGTGTATTGCGATTCTTGCCGTCAACCAGCAAATTGGCGACAAGCGCCTGACACTCCGGCTCGAGTTCCACGCTGTCACACGAAGAACAGTCGATGTTCTTCAAGTCTTGTGTGGCGCCATTTGCAGACGCGTGTGGCATTGCTTGCTGCGCAAGTTCTGCACACTCCTGGCAGTTATCAACGTGGGCCAACGCGGCTGAAAATCGCTCGGCCGGCAATTCGCCACTCAGCAGCAAAGCCAGCGTTTTCTTGTCCAGGCATTCATTTCGTTGCGCGATCATTTTCCGTTTCCGAAGTTTTCGGCCTTGGTTCGAACAGTTTAGCGGTTTGCGTCAAGTGGAATACGCGGCTTTCCGGAGGATTACGAGTCCGATGTCGTCTTGCCAGTCGAGAGCATTGCACACCTCTGCCAATTGGCTTAACGGAAACGTTGGACACCTGTGAGGCGAAATTTTCTTCGCACATCATTCTCTGCCGCAACTTCGGTCGCAAAGCTGCATACATAATTCGCGTTTAACCGTCAGCCGGCAGGC
>DNPC01000438.1 GCA_003501565.1 Planctomycetaceae bacterium
CATGGAGACTCAGATGGTTGAGAGATTCCTGCCGTCCCACAGCAAGCAAATCGAAGCCTACTATCGGATTCTGTTGCAGCGGTATGCCGATGTCCAGCAATAGTCACCCGCCGGCCCGCTGCACATTTCTAACACGCCGCCAGGCGGTGGGAGCTAGCTTGGCCGCCTACTGGACCACGGGAGCTGCCGAATTTGCCGCTGCAGATGCCTTCGAAGCTCGCAGTGATATCGACGAACATTACGATGCAACCGTTGATCTTGCGATCCGGCGTGGACTCGACCTGTTGATTTCCCGACAAACAGCGGAAGGAGATTTCACATCGACGCCAAATGGTAGCTGGGCAGGCGTGTGTGCGCTTATCGGTCTGGCCTGGTTAAGCCGCGGTGCTCGCCCAGGTCGGGGTGCCTCCGGCAAGGCGCTTGGCCAGGTAAAGGACTACATCCTTAGTTGTGTTCAAAGTAACGGCTTCATTTCGTCGCGAAAAACGTCCCACGGTCCAATGTATGACCATGGCTTCGGCACACTATTCTTAGCAGAGGTATATGGGCAAGACCACGACAGCGGACTACGTCGTAGTCTAGAACTAGCAGTTCGCTTAATACTTCGCAGCCAAAACTCAGCTGGAGGCTGGCGTTATAACCCTACGCCTAGCCAAGCTGACTTGTCAGTAACCGCCTCACAAATGATGGCACTCAGGGCAGCCAAGAACGCCGGAATCGAAGTACCGCGAAGTGTTATTGATGATGCTGTAGCTTACGTACGCCGCAGTCAAAACCCCGACGGTGGTTTCATGTATCAAATCAAAGGTGGCAGCAGTCGATTTGCGTTGACAGCTGCTGCTATCGTCGCACTATATTCGGCGGGGATATATGAAGGCCCCGAAGTCGAACAAGCGTTTGACTACTTGCGCCGAAACGCTAAGAACAATCGGCGCCCCGGCCGCGAGCAGTTCTTCTTCTATGCTCACTATTATTCGGCCCAGGCGTTTTGGCATTTGGGTGGCGAAGAATGGGAGGATTGGTACCGGATGCTCAAGAAGTCCCTGCTTCCTTTGCAGAATAGCAGCGGCGGTTGGTTCGATATCAACAGTGTCGAATACGGCACGGCGATGAGCTGCTTGATCCTGAACATGCCGAGGACCGTTTTACCGATTTTTCAGCGCTAGCTGTTAGGGCAGCTGACGATTCTGACGCTTTATCTCCAACGACAAGCTAACCGATGCAACTGAGAATTCTATTGTCATGTTTGCTCTGGTTCGCAGTTGGACAGACTGTAGTCGCTCAAACACTTCATACCTCCAGCGATATTTTTCAAAACGCTGATTTACTGTCTTGCGAGAACGATAAACTGACGTTTCGAGTGGCCACTCGGGAGCCTGCTGCTGAGCAGGGCAGCAAGGAAGTAACGTGCGACTTGCGCGATCTGGCGGCTTGGGGAGCGATTCCGATCCGCAAGCCCGGACCCTATTTATGGCTGCGTGATGGTAGTTGGTTGGCCGGTCAGCCAAATTTGTTCGAGAGAAAGTGGGGCCTTTTCGGGGAAACCAAGTGGGAAACTGCGCTGCAACCCTCTGCCGTTGCCGGATGCTTGTTAACCCCTCCGGCAAATCCATACGCCTTCAGGCGGTTGATTTCGCAGATGCAAGCTGCAAGCGGTGAGCAAGATTGGATATGGCTAGACAATGGCACAACGCTAGCTGGCTTGCTAAAAGTCTCCAGTGGGCCTGATGCCAATTTGCAGTTTGAACTAACGTCGGGACAAAGCACGCAACAGATTCCGGTCGCACGTGTGCGGGCATTTGTTTTTTCACCAGCACTCTCAGGTGCTAAGGAATTGAAACGGCTTCGGAATGCGATTGGATTTTCGGATGGTTCTGTCGTTGCCGTTGGCAGCGTGCGAAAGGCATTGCAGCTGGATTCTGAAACCAGAAATTCTGAAATCAGCACACGACAGTCTAGCGCTCTTCTTAATACACAAGGCGGTTCGCAACTTCAGTTTGCCGTTGAGGCTTCGAAATCCCCAGCAGAATCCCTAGTCGACCAGGTTGTTTTCCTACACCAAAGTTCAGAACGTTGGGTATGGCTGAATACTGCTTCGCCAGTTGCCTACCGTCATAGTGGACTGGGGGCTATCAATTGGACGCCTGGCCTGAGTCCGACCACCATTGGAAAGTTGTTGCCAGGTCGACTCGGGATTTGTTGCAACCTGCTCACCATGCGGGCAAGTAGCCAAATTACCTTTAGGATTCCCAGTACTGCCTCTCATCTGTTGACGGAAGTGTCATTGGAGCAATCGCCCCAAACGCAGGGGGATGCTGCGACATTTGAGGTTTTGGGAGTCATAGACGGTCAACTGGTCAACTTAGCGACGCACCGAATCGCGATTGGCGAGTCAAAACCAATTCGTGTCGATGTCCAAGGCAGTCCGCTCGTTATACTGATTTGCCGCCGTGACCAGACATACGCGGCTGAGTTGATTTGCAGCTATCCACGCGTAGTAAACGTGGCAAGTCGTCAGGACAAGCAAGAGTAGCGATCCTGAACGCAGTTTGCATCTGTGAAGAAGCAGTTTTCGAAAATGGCAATACCTGTTCGAAAGCATATACCTACACCGGTAGATCACCTGCACTGGATGGTCTCCGATGACGGTAGTCGTACGCTACGCGATTTGCGAATCGACGAAACATATCATGGTGGCTGTGGTGCGGTAAGCGAATCGATTGTCGTTTACTTGCTCAATAGCGGCGCGTTTGATCGACTGGAAAACAACCAGGCAACTAGAATTTTCGAGCTAGGCCTGGGGACAGCAACCAACTTTCTGTTGACCGCAGCGATTGCTCGGCGCCGCAATGTGAAGCTGTACTACCATGCGGTCGAGCCGAGTCTTTTGCCGGTGTCGATTCTCTCCCAGTTAGATCTAGCGGCATCGGTGGCGTCAATCGCGATGCAAGGAAATCTCGAACGAGAGTACCCTAATAGTTCTGAGCTGTTTACAGATGAATACGTGCAAGCCTTGGTTGATCTAAACCACGATTTCCTAACAGAGCTGAGCAATCACGCGGATTCACAAGAAACGCAACTTGTGCTCGACCTAGGTTGCGTAACCCTGACGCTGTACCGGGAGCGATGGACATCAACCGGCGCACCGGCAGCATGTGAAAATCTTTCAAAGGACCGTATTGCAGGCGCTGCAGATATGCCGATGCACGTAGTTTACTTTGATGCTTTCAGCCCAGCGAATTCTCCCGAACTCTGGACGCCCGAGGTCTTTGAGACGGTTTACCGCTGTTTGGTCCCAGGTGGCGTGTTGGTAACTTACTGCGTCAAGGGCGATGTACGTAGAAGTCTCGCTAAAGTCGGATTTGAGGTGCGGAAGACTCCGGGGCCTCCCGGCGGCAAGCGTGAAGTCTTGGTCGCCACACGGCCGATGGCAACCTGACGGATTTTGTAGCAGGGTCGAAACGCTGTGGTTAGGGTTTCCAGCTCACGCCACGCTAGTACGTTACAATTAGAAGGTTGTCCGTCCGCACCAACTGACCGATCGGAATCCAAACGTGTGTTCGTCGAGATTAGCTCACCCATCCGAATCACCGCACGCTTGGCTGTTCCAGTGCACTTGCTCTGCGATAGCCGCGTTGTTGGCCTTCGCTGGAACTACGGGCAGACTTAGTCAGGCGAAAGATTCTGTCAGCGACGAAGCGATCCGGGAGATCATCACTGAGACTTGCCTGGATTGTCATAGTCAAGATGATCCGGCAGGCAATCTCGAACTGGACAATCTTCTTGAGGCATATACCACCTCGGCAGCACCGGACGAACAGGGTGTTAACCAGTGGTGGCAAGTGTTGAAGAATGTGCGCGCTGAGACGATGCCTCCTCCGGATTCCGGATACGACCTGAGTCACGGCGACCGAGCCCGTCTGCTGGATTGGGTGAAATTCAATGCTATGGGACTTGAAAGAGAAAATCCGGATCCAGGTCAAGTCACTCTGCGGAGGCTCAATCGCCGTGAGTACCGAAATACAATTCGGGATCTAATGGGAATCGACTTTAACGCGGACATCGTCTTTCCACCTGACGATACCGGTTTTGGGTTTGATACTGTCGGCGATGTGCTCGGATTCTCAGATGTCATGATCGAGAAATACCTTGCGTCTGCAAAGCAGATTGTTGACCAAGCCGTACCAAAGCAGACAAAAGTCATGCCTGTTCAATTCGAGAAGTCTGACGTGACAACTGTAGACGGTCGGTCAGCGGACCGTCTAGAAATGTCGCAGCCTGCAGACATCCGCTTGGAATTCGAAGTCCAGGAGGCGGCCGAGTATCGATTAGAACTTGCGTTTGAGACAGACGGCACTTTCGAATATTGTGCTGACCGTTGCCAATTGGACGTGCGGCTAAACTCTTCTCCGGTGCACAGTGAGATATACGAGTGGGATGAAGATCACGACTGGGAGCTCACGCATCTTCAAGAGCTGCAGCCTGGAACCCACCATATCAGCATTCGCGTTCTTCCCGCGACTCCCGCAGATGCTAAAGATAAGGACCATGCAAAGTCGTTTATTGAGTTTGAAGCCGTGCGAATCGCAGGGCCCGTCGCAAAAGATCGATGGACGAATCCACCAGGATACGACCGCTTCTTTCACCGATCAGACTTGCCGAACGATGAAGCCAAACTGAAGGCCTACGCGCGAGATGTGCTTGAACGATTTGCGTTGCGAGCCTTTCGGCGCCCACCGCCGGAACGGACCCTGGATCGGCTAACGGAACTGAGCATGGTTGTAGCATGTCAGGAAGGACGAACATTTGAGCAAGGTGTTGCGGCTGCCATGATGAGCGTCTTGGCAAGTCCCCGATTTTTGCTTCGGGCGGAAGCTACGTCAGAAGATAGCGCTGGGCAGTATCCACGATTGGATGATTATTCGCTCGCATCGAGGCTGTCTTACATGCTATGGTCTTCGATGCCTGATGAGGAACTGTTCGAGTTGGCGGCAACTGGCAAACTAGCCGACAACATCGACCAGCAAGTCGCTCGGATGTTGGCCGATGAAAAGTCGAAGGCCTTTATCTCGGGTTTCGGAAGTCAGTGGCTTCGAACGAGTGATATTGAGAAGGTGAACGTTGACCCTCTAGCGGCTTTGGGATTGCGAGAGGAGTATGAACGTTGGCGGGAAGAGCTGAAGGAGCTACGTGATCTTGACTCGCCAACCGAAACTCAGGCAGATCGCCAAGAAGAGCTGCTGAGCAAAATTCGGGGCTTACGCGACAAACGTGATCTGTTCGACGATCAAACGCGGGCCGCGATGCGTGCCGAAACGGAAGAGTTGTTGGCATATGTGATACGCGAGCGACGCCCATTATCTGAGCTGCTCGATCCTGGTTACACGTTCCTCAACCAGCGGCTGGCCGGGTTGTACGAGATCGAGGGTGTGGAAGGCGAGCAGATGCAGAGAGTTGAACTTCCAACAGATAGCCCCCGTGGCGGCATTCTTTCACACGGTTCGATGCTCACCCTCACCAGCAATCCAACGCGAACTTCCCCAGTCAAGCGTGGATTATTCGTTTTGGAAAACATCCTGGCGATGCCGTCCCCGCCAGCACCGCCCAATGTTCCGGAACTTGAGGACGCGAAAGACCGGTTTGGCGGGCGTGACCCGACGATTAAGGAATTGCTGGCTGTCCACCGGGAAGCAGCGTTGTGCTCGTCTTGCCACAACCGGATGGACCCTTTGGGACTCGCTCTCGAAAACTTCAACGCTCTCGGGATGTGGCGCGATACTGAAGGTGGTCAGCCGATTGAGCCAGCGGGAAAATTGATCACAGGTGAACAGTTCAGAAACGTTGTCGAACTCCGCGGGTTGCTCGCGATCCAGCGCAAACGCGACTTTTACCGGTGCGTGACGCAGAAGCTCTTCACCTATGGAATCGGACGTGGCGTAGAATATTTTGATGAATCGAGCTGCGACCAAATCGTTGACCAGCTGATAGCTGGGCAGAAGCAAGACTTCGTCGAGTTGATCACGTTGCTTGCCAGAACGCCTGCATTTCAGCAAACGCGAAAGCAACAAAAGTCGGGTATCGCTCTGGCGAACTAGAGCGTCCTAGATATCCAGCAGTGTAGTGGATGTAAGTTGCCAGCAAATTGGGAGAACACCATGAATACATTTCAGCGCAGGTTGTTTCTCAGGGGCGTCGGCGCCACTATCGCCTTGCCGTTCTTGGAAGCTCACATAACTAGAACCCGTGCGGCCTCAGCGACCCGGACGGTGGCTACCACACAATCGGGCGCACCACTTCGGATGGCATTTATGTCGATCCCCAACGGCGTGCAGCAGGACCACTGGTTCCCAGGTGACAACTTTGAACTCAATTCGACGATGCGCCCCCTCAGCTCACTGAAAGACTCGTTTCAAGTCATTGGTGGATTGTCGCACGATAACGCTACACCTGGGACCGACGGTGCTGGCGATCATGCCCGAGCTAGCGCAACGTTCTTGACGGGTGCAAGAGCTCGAAAAACGGCCGGCAAAGACATTTACGTTGGTACCAGTATCGACCAAGTTGCGGCGAGGAAGCTAACGGGAGCGACGCGTTTTCCGTCCCTAGAACTCTCCTGTGAATCCGTCCGCAATACTGGTTCATGCGATTCGGGTTACGCCTGTGCGTACCAGTACAACCTAGCATGGAGCACTCCGACGACCCCAGTCTCACCGGAAGCGAATCCACGTCTCGTTTTCGAACGACTGTTTGGTGAAGGTAGCCGATCCGAACGTCAGAGCAATCTTTTACAGCGCCGGAAAACGCAAAAGTCCATTCTCGATTTCGTGCTCGAAGATGCAGGGGATCTATCTAGATCGCTTGGAGCTCGAGACTCTCGCAAGTTGGATGAATACCTATCTGGAGTTCGCAACCTAGAACAACGCATTGAGTCAGCGGAAAAGATGGGAGAATTTCCCAATCCCGATGAACCGACTCCCGCCGGTATACCAGATTCATTCGGTGAGCATATGGATCTAATGTACGACTTGCTGGTTACCGCGTTCGAAACCGACTCGACCCGTGTGGCCACGTTACTCCTGGCGTACGATGGCAGCAATCGCGTCTTTCCGGAGATTGGTGTTCGCGAGGGGCATCATCATCTGACGCATAATCAACGGGATCCAGAGCTGGCAAAGAAGGTTGCAGCGATCGATGAGTTTTACGTCAGCAGGTTTGCTAGATTCCTGAAGCGTCTGGCCGACACTCCCGACGTTGATGGCAAATCGTTATTGCACAATTCCATGTTGGTCTATGGCGGCGCAATTGCGGACGGAAATCGGCACTCACACAACAACTTACCAGTCATATTGGCTGGAAACGGCGGCGGCGCATTTGAGACCGGGCGATTCGTGGATGCTCCAGAGCAACCAATGAGTAATCTGTTTGTTGCGATGCTTGATCACATGAATATCAAAGTCGATAGCTTCGGAGATTCAACCGAGCGACTTAAGGCGATCTAGTCGCGAAAACAACAACTGGCGTGATTTGAGCGACTGTTCCCAGCCGCTCCCTGCAAGGAGTTGCAAAGGAATTCCGCAACAAATTCTCACAGGGAATTATCACAGGGAATCTCACCGAACTTTG
The DNA here is from genome assembly GCA_003501565.1 of Planctomycetaceae bacterium. Classification (GTDB taxonomy): domain Bacteria; phylum Planctomycetota; class Planctomycetia; order Pirellulales; family Pirellulaceae; genus Aureliella. The sequence continues at coordinate 7,624 of DNPC01000438.1, forward strand.
CTCGTAAGCGTCGGATCTCTCGCGTTAATGGCCGTTCGCTAGCGCAATCGAATCAAATTATCTTCCGGTTGCATCAGTACGCAAATCGGTGACGGCGTACTGATGACCGAACGATTGTAACTGAGCTCGCCAGTTTCTTGATCCACCGAGAAAGACGACAGGGTGTGTGAGTCTTGGCCACCGACCAACGCCCACCGACCATCCGGGGTGAGGTTGAAATTGCGAGGTGTGACCGCTCTGGCATTTTCAACTTCAATTACCGAAAGTTCACCGGTTTCCGCATCAACTTTGAACGCAGTAATCGTGTCATGGCCCCGATTCGCCGCATAGACAAATCTACCGGTGGGGTGAACACGTATCTCTGAACAGCTCTTGAATTGCTCTTTGGCGAGTTCTGACTTGCTGACAGTTGGAATCGTTTGCTTGATTTTCATCGTTCCATTTTCGACATCATATTCGAATACCGAGATACTCAGGTCGAGTTCGTTCAGCACATATACCCACCTGCCGCTGGTATGGAATTTCATGTGTCTTGGCCCGGAGCCAGGCGGGGTAGTTGCGATCCCATGCTTGGCGATCTTGCCAGAGTCAGCATCGTATTTGTAAATTACTACACCGTCGATTCCCAAGTCGGGTACAAAGGCGAAGCGTCCATCGGGTGAAAAGCCGGTCCAGTGCGCGTGTGGCGAATCTTGGCGACGTTCCACAACGCCAGAACCACCTTCGTGCTTGATGAGCTGCCGCCGGGCAACAACGTCTCCGTTTGAATCAAGTTCGAAAACCCCGGTTGAACCTGCGCCATACTGAGCCGTTAGCAGCGATTTTGCTCCGGGAGCAACCGACACGTGGGCAGCTCCTCCATCATCGATTGGCACACTACTACTGAGCTCCAAAGTCGATTTGCTGCGCTGGTTACTGATGCTGTATGCGGCTACAACCGGCGTCCCCTCTAATGTGCCAACGGCGTAAAGCTTCTTCCCGCCTGGGTGCATTGCCAGAAATCCTGGCCCACGGATCTCAGCCGCTAGTTGGCTCTCGGACAATCGACCGGTTTCTAGGTTCAATTGTGTGTGATAAATCCCCTGGCTAGCCTTATTGTTACTAGTCCCTAGCCAAACATCGATGCTTTGTGCGGCAGCAGGTGCACTTAACATTGCCAGCACGGCTCCCATGAGTAAGATTCGATTCAACGTTCATCTCCCAAGCGTGGTTTCTTCAGTAGGCGGTGTTTTCGCGATGCTCGCGCCGCGCTACCATTCTACCCCGGCGCTTGACGGGCTGTGGACAGGCAATCCTCCTACTAGCTGCTTGGCGAAATTCAGTGCGACATGAACTCCAGGTTTCCTGACGCGGGATGTGATTCGACGCAGGTTGCGAAACGCAGACTATGACGAAGCAAACGACACAAGTGCGAGCGGATACGACCGGCAAGCCAACCACGGCTTGCTCGATCGCGGCTTGCCCGATCACGGCTTGGCTAGGTTTGCTCTATGCGGCTAGCATTGCCACTTTGATGGTCAGCACAAGTGCATTGTGGTGGTCGGCGGCGGGAAGGACGTTTCCGTTAATTCCCTTGTTCGAGCGATTCTGCGACTGGCCACTTTGGGTCGATCAGCTCAGCACGATTGGCGTGGGAGTTGGCCTGGCATTGGTCGCTACGAGCAGTGCCGCCAAACTTGGTTCCGCCGCATCGATCGAGAAGGCGACGCGTCTGGAGGGAATTGGGTGGCGAACGGGCTGGCTGCTGGCGGGCCTGTGTGCTGCACTGCTTGTTTGTCTGGATCAGCAGCGGTTGCAACCCTGGTTCTATCAGTTGTTTTTGACGAGCATCGTGTTTGCGACCTGCGACCGCACATCAACACTTAAGTTAATTCGCGCGTTGGTGATCAGTGTCTATTTTTACTCCGCAGTTGGTAAATTTGATTATCAGTTCGTCAACAGCGTCGCGCCTGACTTTCTACGAACGCTGATGTCTTGGATTGGCCAGGATTGGAACGCACTGGATGACAATCAGAAATTCTGGTGCGCGGTATGCTTACCAACTCTTGAGTTGGTTTTAGCAACCGCACTTTGCGTTTCGTGGGCGATCTATGTCCCACTTCGCCGTTTAGCATGCGTGGCTGCCATCGCTTTCCACATTGGTCTCGCACTTCTTTTCAGCACGGTTGGCCTTGGACATTCGCTGGGCGTAGTGTTATGGAATATACAATTTGCAATTCAAGCTTGGCTGCTGTTTGGACGGTGGCCCGAGCACACGAACCAATCACATCGGATCCGTCCAACAAATTGGCTGGCTACAGCCGTCATTGCAGCCGCAGTGTTCATGCCGCTTGGCGAAAGGTTCGGACGGTGGGACCACTGGCCAAGTTGGGCACTTTACGCTCCCCACAGCAGTCGGGCTGAGATCTATGTTGCCAGCGACTCATTGGGGAGACTGCCTAGCATCCTCGGTGAGCTCGTCGAAGCAGAACTTGCCGATGATGGGCGAGCTGACGACGTTGTGACGCTCTGGTATCGCCTTCCGATCAAAGAGTGGTGTCTTGCAGAAACTGGTGCTCCGATTTACCCACAGGATAGACTGGGCGTGGGCGTTGGAAATTACCTACGCGACGTTCTGGGCGGATATAGCATTCGCGTTGACTTGCTTGGCGTGGCAGGCCGTTTCGATGGTCAGAGGCCGAAGCTCGAGCGAGTTCTTCGTCCAGAGGATTTCGTCGCGCTCAACAAACGGTTCTATCTCAACACACAACCTCGCCGAAAACCGGAGAGTAGTGATGCATCGTGAGCTTGGCGATCTGGAGGCGACGCGTGCTCTCGCAGTTAGCATCGCGAGGAACGTGGATCCGCCACAAACGATCGTTCTCAATGGGACGCTCGGCGCAGGAAAGACGCAGTGGATTAGGTTCTTTGCAGCCGCAATGGGTGTAGCCCCGGAATTAGTGACGAGTCCAACGTACGTACTCCACCAGCAGTATCGCGGTGAAGCGTCGACGCTACACCATTTTGATTTCTACCGCTTGGAATCGGAGTCGCAGGTCTGGGATCTCGGCATCGACGAGCTTTTTGAGACTGCTGACATCGTATTGATTGAGTGGGGAGATAGATTTCCGGCATGCCTGCCTGACGACCACTTGGTTCTTACATTGGATGCAACTTCATCGACGACGCGACACGTTAGGCTGTCCGCTACGGGTCCCAGAAGCCACGCTATCGTTGAGCGACTGGGCAAGTAGCCAGCATTCGCACATGAGGATTTGGTAGCACTTACCGACGACGGCGTCTCTTTCTACGCCTTGTCTTTGGGGCGGTTGGCTGGAAGGCGGCGGGGGCAAACCACATAAAGAATCCTGCCATCCCCGCCACCGCCAATGGCCAAATCACTGGGATCGTGTAGAACTCGATCGGAGTGGCAGGCGTTGCCTCGGCTGAGTTTACGTCTGCCTGGGAAGGCACGCTGCCCGCTTGGTTAGTGTTCGCCCAAGAGGGTTTCTTGAGCTGCAAAGTCTTCGTCTTCGTGGCCGCTGAGGCCAGTGCCAGGAAGATTGCAGTTATCACTAGCGTCAGTCCAGTTAGCCGCAAAAGATGCATCGTTATCCAAACGCTTTCGAACAGAACTTCTGAGAGTGTGGTGGGGCAATTTCGGCTTCAGGGCAACCCGCACCAAGCCTGTGGCGACTCTACGCCAAACTCTAAACATCGTGCTTCCAACAATCGATGTGAGTTCTATATCCTACCAACCAAATCGGCAATGCACTCCGGATTCCGACACGCCCACGGTGCGCAAGCTTTGGTGGCCACCATCGATGATGTTTAAGCAATCATCCATCCCGCCACATAGTATGTTGCTCTTCTAGGCAAAGGGACCCAATGCACCCCAATGACGTTTCACTGGAGCCAGCCAAGGAACATATATTTACGCCTGTTTCCGCATCCTATTGCAGGGGCGCTACCGGCTATGGCAACGATCCGAATTTCTCCATCAAGTCCGGATGTTCGGTTGACCAGGAAGCTGTTCTCCCCTGCCGCCAGGGTAATCGAGGTTTCCAGGCAGCCTCGGGTTCCTTAAGCAACTCAGTCATCGCTACCGATGGCGGAGGGCGCGTTGTGCTCATCAACGCGGCCGCCGAACAGATAACTGGTTGGTCGATGAGAGAAGCCTTGGGTAGGCCACTTGTCGATATCTTGGGACTAGCCTCACAGGACGGCGATGCGGATGCGTCAATCACGTTCGTCAAAATGCTGGCTGAACAACAGTCGACTGAAACGAATGAACTTTGGTTGCGTCCAAGGGACGGATCACCAGTACGCATCGCCGTCACCGCCGCTCCCATTCAGGTCGATCCGGATAGTTCCACTGGACTGATTGTGATCTTCCGAGACGCCACCCAGCGCTACGAATCGCAACGTCAGATTGAGCGAGCGAAGCGTCTGGCAAGCGTCAGTCAACTGGCGGGAGGCGTGGCACACGGATTCAATAATTTCCTGGTAGCTATCCGGAATTCGTGTGAGAGCTTGAAAATTGCGCTGGGCCAAACCGAGTGGAAGAACCTGAGTTGCTCGCGATCGGAACGGACTCGACTTCAATCCCACGACGATGCCGCAGTAGGTCCAGGTGATAACGTCCTTGAATGCTTGGACTTGATATTGTCCGCGACTGAGCGTGCCGAAGAATTGACAAATCGACTGTTGACATTCGGGCGCAAGAACGTGTATTCCGCGACAAGACTGGATGTGCAGGCGGTCTTGAATGAAACTCTAGATGTATTCTCCCGTTCTACTGGGAACCGCATCGCATTTTCTCGCAACTTACAGGCGAAACAACGAACGATTATTGGCGATAAATCGGCGCTACAGAATGCGATCCTTGGCCTGGGAATGAATGCAGTTCAGGCAATCTCAGGTCGTGGAGAAATCACAGTCGCCACGCGCAATTTGTACCTAAGACGATCTGACTGTAGATCTTCTGAATTCGACTTGGCTCCGGGAAACTACTGCGAAATCTCGGTCTGCGACAACGGTCAGGGGATGACTCAGGAACAAGTGGAACGAGCCTTCGATCCGTTCTTCTCTTGGCAGTCCACGGACCTCGCAGCTGGCCTTGGTCTGTCGGAGGTCTATGGGGTGGTTCGAGACCATCGGTGGGCCATTTCGATTGAGAGCCAGCCCGATAAAGGAGCATCTGTCCGTATTCTGCTTCCCGTCGAAAATAGTCGGGAGTCTGAAACAGCGCAGTCGGATGGCAATCGTGACCGGAACCAGTGTCGATGCATTTTGGTCGTTGAAGACGAGGAAATTGTCAGAACCAGCGCCACAATGGTCCTCAACCATATCGGTTACGATACGCTTGAGGCAAACGATGGGCGGCAAGCGTTGAGGGTCTATGACGCCAATGCAGACAAGATCAACCTCGTTCTGTTAGACGTTAACATGCCGGTAATGAATGGAGTTGAAGCATACGGGTTTTTGCGCGAGAAAGCACCTGAGTTGCCTATCGTATTCGCGTCAGGCTATATCGATCGAGATGACACCGCGGTCCTGAAACGATGTCCGGTCATTCGCAAACCATACTCGGTTGAAACGCTCCAGTCGATGCTTGCAAACGCCCTAGCCGCCTCATAGACTATCGTCTCAGCCAAGCTGACATTAAGCAGCACGGTTGATCGTGGTCATGTTGGGATTTCCGCCTGCCCGTAACGCATTTGTATCGGCTGGCGGCAAGAGACCCTGTAGCGGTGAAAAGCTCGGCTGTCAGTGTGCTCGGCTACGCACTGCTTGTATTCGTCCAGGTCTGGATTAGCAACAAGAAAATACACCTTTCAATCGCCCGTTGTCTCTAATGGCTCATCCGATTCGTGTCGGCGAAACTAAGTGTCTTATACCTGGAGCCGTTTGGTGGCGGAAGCCATCGGGCTTTTTATGACGGCTGGTCGTCAAGTAGTTCGCACCGATTTCAAGTTTTGAGTCTACCAGCAAACCATTGGAAGTGGCGGTCGCGTCACGCCGCTGTGACACTTGCTGAGGCAGCGGACAAGCTGGTCGGCACCCAAGAGCAACCTCAGGTGGTCGTTGCTAGTTCGATGCTAGAGCTAGCCAGCTGGCGTGGACTAGTTGCACCAGAGCTAGCTCACACACCAGCGGTCCTTTACTTCCACGAAAATCAATTTACCTATCCGCTTTCGGAAGGACAAACACGCGACTATCACTATGCGTACAGTCAACTGCTCAGCACGTTCGCAGCTGATGAGGTCTGGTTCAATTCGCAGTTCCACGCCCGCGAGTTCTTTGACGCCGCTGCCGAATGGCTTGCCCGCATGCCCGATGGCCAGAAGCAGCTGCCGCGCCTGGAAAAGGTCGAAAAAGGCTACCAAGTATGTCCGCCTGGAATTAGTCCTATCGGTGAGCGGCTCAGAGTGCGAGGAGATGTCGGCCCGCGGCCAATGATCGGCTGGGTTGGTCGGTGGGAACACGATAAAAACCCAGATCGATTCGTCGCACTAATCGAACACCTCATAGCATCCGACAGAGACTTCGATTTGGTCCTTCTGGGGCAGCGGTTTTCTCGTGACCACCCTGCTCTCAAGCGGCTTTCTTCCGTGGCGGCTGATCGCATTCTGTTTAGTGGTTATGCCGAATCGCAGGCAGACTACTGGCAATGGCTCAGCCGTATCGACATCGTTGTCTCGACCGCTCAGCACGAGTTCTTTGGTATTGCAGTTGTCGAAGCAATTTCTGCCGGTGCATTGCCCTGCGTTCCATACGCTCTTGCCTATCCGGAAGTACTGGCCGGCGACATGGATGGATCTGCCCCGCCTCCCCAAAAATCTGCCGCGAGC